>DAOSWS010000001.1 GCA_035593605.1 Thermoanaerobaculia bacterium
CCTATCTCATTGCGGGAAAACTGGACTTCAACTTACCCACATGAAACAGCGAGGAAACAAAAACTCTTTACCCGGTAAAAACGATATCCCTCGGGAGGTCGATGGAGAGGTTTTCCCTTCCCTCCGCCGTGACCAGCACGTCATCCTCGATGCGGACACCGATCCCGGCAAAGGGCTTTGCGGAACCTTCCGCATCCTCCGGGATATAAATTCCCGGCTCAATCGTCAGCATCATTCCCGGGGCGAGCTTCAGGCCGGGGTCCTCCATTCCGAAGGACCCGGCATCGTGGACGTCGGACCCCAGCCAGTGACCGAGCCGGTGGGGAAAGAAGGTCTTGTGGCGGTTGGAGGTCACAATCTCTTCAATATCTCCGGAAAGAATGCCCAGATCAACGAGAGCAGAGGTGACCTTTCGCTGACAGATCTGGTTCAGCTCGTAGAGAGAAATCCCGGGACGGACTTCGTCCACCATGGTCTGCTCAATGGCAAGGACTGCATCGTAAATGGCATTCTGCTCAGGAGTCGGGGCCTGGGTTTCGGGAAGAAAGGTCCGTGTAAGGTCTGAAGCATATCCGCCGTACAGGCATCCGGAATCGAGAAGAAAGAGTTCTCCGGGTTCAATCTGCTTCGAGTTCTCTACATAGTGAAGATAGGTCGCATTGACCCCGGCAGCCACAATCGTGGGAAAAGAGGGGCCGTCGCCGCCCTCAAACCGGTAGATTTCCTCCACCATGGCTTCCACCTGATATTCGAACATGCCGACCCTTGTCTCCTTTATGGCGGAAGCAAAGGCCTTCATGGCAATCTGGACCGATTTCCTTGTCAGTTCGATTTCATCCTGAGTTTTTATCAGGCGCAGGGGGTGAAGGATTTGGCCGCTGTCCACAACGGCCCCCGGATTGTTCTCGGGTTTCTGATTTCTTCGCAGATGGGTCAGGACACGCAACACCATGGCGTCATACTCGGAACGGACGCCGAATCTGTAAAAGAGACGGCGTTTTCCAAAGAGGAGCTCTGTTAACTTTTCTTCCAGAGATTCGAAGGAAAAGGCTTCATCGGCTCCAAAGACATCACGGGCACCTTCCATTCCGAAGCGGCGTCCCGTCCATCGCTCCAGGTCGGGATTTCTGGGGCGGACAAAGAGTTTGTACGGGCTGGAATCTCCGGGAATCAGGATCAGGGCGGCGTCGGGTTCTGGAAAACCGCTCAGGTAAAGGAAGTTCCGGTCCTGGTAAAAGCGGGGGGCTCCTCCCATTTCGTGGCCTTCAGGTGTGGCAAAGAGAAGAAGGACATCGCCATCCTCCATCTTTGCCCTGACCTTGTCTCTGCGTTCCATATGATGATGGGTAATCATAGGCAAAGTGTAGCACAGCAGTCCAATTCTCGTTTCCAATCTTCCCATTGCACGGTCAGGCTATAATGGTAGGAAGATGGAATCACATGTTCCTTCCGCGAGTCCTGAGACCGGCAGAGATCCCGGCCTGAAGATCACCGTAATCGGTGGTATCGTCAACCTGGTTCTGACCGGGATCAAATTCCTGGCAGGCATTGCGGGAGGCTCCTCCGTCCTCGTTGTCGATGCCATTC
This sequence comes from Thermoanaerobaculia bacterium, assembly GCA_035593605.1. NCBI lineage: Bacteria > Pseudomonadati > Acidobacteriota > Thermoanaerobaculia > Thermoanaerobaculia bacterium. The sequence continues at coordinate 1,588 of DAOSWS010000001.1, forward strand.
ACTCTCTTTCCGATCTTGCTACCGATATCGTCGCATTTGCCGGACGGAGGTGGGCCCTCCTTCCTCAGGATCGAGACCACCCTTACGGGCATGGAAGGATTGAGACTCTTGCCGCCTTGATCATGGGACTCTTTCTCATTGGATTGGCTGTCTACTTTGCCGTCGATTCGGTTCAGAAATTTCTTCACCCCAGGGCGGAGTTGCCCGGATATATCACCCTGGCGGCCGCGTTGATTTCTATTATTTCAAAAGAAGTACTTTACCGTTCCACGGTTCGAGTCGGAAAAGAGATGCATTCCGGTCTCATTATTGCCAATGCCTGGCACCATCGATCTGATGCCCTTTCCTCCGTGGTGGCCTTTCTGGGAATCTTATTCGCCCGGCTCGGAACACCGGCCATGGATCCTCTGGCGGCCCTGATCGTGGTTCTCATGGTGGGTCACGCAGGCTTTGCCATCTTTCTTGATGCCTTTCGCAACCTTGCCGATACCATGGTGGAGGAAGCCCTGCAGGAGCAGATCCGGGCATCCCTCTCCCGCGTGGCGGGGGTCAGGGATTTTCACGATTTTCGCGCACGCCGGGTCGGGAGCGAAGTCTGGGTCGATGTTCATCTGCAGGTCCCTTCCGAGATTTCCGTGTCCGAAGGGCACTACATTGCAGAACGTGCGCGAAGAATGGTTCTTCAGGATATTCCTGAAGTGAGGGAAGTTCTGGTTCATATCGACCCCGAAGGAGGGAGCGACAGAGGGGAACCGCTCATGGACCGGGAAAGGCTCCGTGAGGAAATGAATCGGGCCCTGAAAGGTGTTATCAGGTTAGATACGGTGGAACATGTTACGATCGACTATCGAGAAGGCGGCATCGACCTTACCCTGAGGCTCCTTCAGCCTGCGGCCTTGACGCTGGGAGAAGCGGATTACCTGGGGGAGAGGGTTCGGCAGTGTCTGCTCGGCCTGGAAGGTGTCCGAACCGTTCAGGTCAACTATAGCCCGGGGAGTACGCCTTGACACAGGTTCATGTCTATGTTCAGAAGGGGATCAATTCATCGATGCTTCAGCAGGCCACAGCCCTGTTCCCCATGGAGTGGCATGCCTCTATTCCGGAGGGGGGAAATTATCACCTTCCAGCCCTCATTCTCTGCCTGGAACCACCGGACGGGTCTCTTCCTCGCGGTATGGGGATCTGCAGGATCGGTTCGGGAGCTCAGGATCACGGATCCTTCCGGATTCGAAATGAGAAGGATATTGAAGGTTTTTCAAGGGGGCTCTTTCGGATTCTGCCCACACTCATGGCGGCAGCGGACCATTCGTATACCAAGGAGTTTGTGGATATCGGCATCCTCCTTGCGGCGGAAAAGGATCTCGATCGCCTGCTCGACCTGATTCTGACCAAAGTGCGCCAGCTGACTTGCTCGGACGCCGCCAGCCTCTATCTCGTTCGGGGAGAAGATGCAGATCGACACCTGATTTTCAAGCTGGCCCAGAATGACTCCTGCCCCCTGTCCCTGAAAGAGGTAAAGCTTCCTCTTTCCAAGGAAAGCCTTGCGGGCTATGTGGCCATCACGGGGGAAACCCTTCGCATCGATGATGCCTACCAGCTTCCCGAAGGGGTTCCCTACTCGATAAACCGTTCCATTGACAGGTCATCCAACTATCGTTCCAAATCGATGCTGGTCATTCCCATGACCAACCATCAGGGCGAAATTATCGGAGTTCTCCAGCTGATCAACCGGAAGCCCGATTCGCACCTTCTCCTCTCCGCGCCGGAGATTGCCGAGCGGGAAGTACTTCCCTATGATGAGGAAATCCAGGAACGGATTACTGCCCTTGCCAATATGGCCGCCGTTGCCATCGAAAACAGCCAGCTCTACGATTCCATCCGCAATCTCTTTGAGGGTTTTGTTCAGGCATCGGTGACGGCGATCGAGCAGCGGGATCCGACGACAAAAGGGCACTCTCTCCGGGTCAGCATCCTGACAGTCGAGGTGGCCAAAATTATCGATCGGCTTTCCACCCGACCCTTTCGTGACGTGAAGTTTTCTTCTGCCATGATCCAGGAGATCAAATGGGCGGCGCTTCTGCACGACTTCGGAAAGGTTGGTGTCAGGGAGGAAGTTCTTGTCAAGGCTAAGAAACTCTACCCGTACGAAAGAGAACGGGTCGAACAGAGGTTCCGATACATGCGGAAAGCCGTGGAAGCCGATATCCTGAGGGAAAAACTGAACCTTCTCCTTGAGGGAAACGGAGCGGATCTTTCCAGTCTCGATCTGAAGCAGGCCGATTTAATTCATACCCTGGATGCTTACCTTGAAGCCATTCTGAAAGCCGATCTGCCGACGGTATTACCCGAGGGAGATTTTGAATTTCTCCAGAAAATACAGCGATGGATCTATGAAACTTCCAATGGCGAGCGACTCGTTGCGCTGGAACCCAAGGAGGCACAGATACTTTCGATTCGCAAGGGATCCCTCGATGAGCGGGAACGCCTGGAGATCGAGTCCCATGTGACCCACACCTACAATTTCCTGAAAAAGATCCCCTGGACGAAGGATCTTAAGCATATCCCTGAAATTGCCTACCGTCACCATGAAAAGCTGAACGGGCGGGGATATCCCCTGGGTCTGGGTGCACCGGAGATTCCCATCCAATCCAGGATTATGACGGTTGCCGACATCTTTGACGCCCTGTCCGCTTCCGATCGTCCCTACAAGAAAGCGGTGCCCGTGGATCGGGCCCTCGATATCCTCAGGATGGAAGCAGGGGATGGTCAACTGGACTCTGAAATTGTCGAGGTTTTTATCGATGCAGAGATATGGAAGCAGACTCTTCATCTTCGTCAGACTGCTTCCTGATCGGTCTCGATGCCTCCTACTCCAGGGATGACTCTCTTCAGATAGGGGCCGCTGTCGCCCTTCGATTTCCCCGGTTAGATGTCGTCTCCGTTACTGTCGCATATCAACGCGATCCTGCACCCTATCGTCCCGGATTCTTCTCGGAACGTGAGGGAGATCTCTTTCTTTCTCTTATCGATACGCTTGCGTTTCATCCAGAGGTTGTCTTTGTTCACGGTCACGGCAGGGTGCATCCGAAACGGTCCGGCCTGGCGGTTTACGTAGGCGAACGTTGTTCCCTGCCAACGGTGGGGGTGGCGGATCAGCCACTCTGCGGAACCTGGAAGGAGCCGGAGCCTTACCGTGGGGACCATTCCCTTATCGTTGCCGGGAATGAGATTCTTGGTGCCCGGGTTCGCACGGTGCGGGATGTGCGTCCTGTCACCGTATCGACCGGCTTTGGAATTCTACTTGAGGACGCCATCGATTGGGTCCTGAAAACCAGTATAAAATTCCGAATGCCCGAACCGATTCGACAGGCCCACATGGGAGCGGGAAAGGCCCGAAAAAACAAGATTCAGGAGGAGCGAAAATCATGAAATCCTATCGAAAAGAACTCTGGTTTCATATTCCGGAACGCAGGGGCTTTGTGAACATCACCGGGGAAGTGGAAGCCTGTTTGAGAGAGAGCGGAGTGACAGAGGGGCTGGTGCTGGTCAACGCCATGCATATCACGGCATCGGTATTCATCAACGATGACGAGCCTGGCCTTCACGGAGATTTTGACACATGGCTGGAACAACTGGCTCCCCATGAGCCCGTTTCCCTGTATCGGCACAATCGGACGGGTGAAGATAATGGGGATGCCCATTTGAAACGGACCATCATGGGTAGAGAGGTGGTTGTGGCGATCACCCGGGGAGCTCTGGATTTCGGCCCGTGGGAACAGATCTTCTACGGAGAATTTGACGGAGACCGGAAGAAACGGGTCCTGGTCAAGATTATTGGAGAGGGATAATCGACAGGGCAGATTCATTCCCGGCTACTATCTGTAGTAGTTTATTATCCTGGATACGCAATACCTGAGGGGGCGGATAATTTGCAAAAGTTCGCGCAACGTTGACAAAACGTACTTTGTATGATAGTGTCTTTATCCGTGGAAAGGTTGACGATTATCTTCGTTCCCCACGAGCGGGCGAAGTTCAGAAAGATACGTGTTGCACTCCCCCTTCTCTGGCTCTTTATTACGGGCTTCGTGTTGGTATTTGCGGCCAGTATCTATTTGACGTTTCAATTTTTTCACGCAAAGGTGCACCAGACCGCCATGCGTCAGTTGCAGACCAAGAACCTTGAGCTGACGGAAAAGATCGCCTACTACGAAGACCACCTCTCTCATATCGAACGACAGATGAAGGCCATTGAACGGAAGACGCAATCCCTCGCTCTCATGAGTGACTTTGAAACCGGGGGATCAAGTGAAGGGGTGGGAGGTATCGGAGGACTGGAAGCACGGCCTGTCGAACGGGGAGATGGAATTATTCTCTGGCAGAACCGGCTTCTCAAATCCCTCGATAAGATGGCGGATCTTCAGGTCGAGAATGCCAAGCTTCTCGCCACAACACCCACCATTGCGCCTGTTCAGGGAGTTCCGACAACAGGGTTCGGCATGCGGACCGATCCTTTCACGGGAAAACCTGAATTCCATACGGCTCTGGATATTTCCACGGCCCGGGGAGAAGAAGTGGTTGCTCCTGGAGATGGTCTCGTTGTTTCTGTCGGCTATGATGGTGGATATGGAAATGTCGTTAAGGTATCCCACGGGCGCGGAATGGTAACCCTCTTCGCTCATCTTTCCAGAACTTCGGTTCTTGTGGGGCAGAAGGTCCGACGTGGTGAGACCCTGGGGTTTGTGGGCTCCACAGGCAGAAGCACGGGCCCGCACCTCCATTACGAAGTTCAACTTAACGGGAAACCAGTCGACCCCGCGGCCTATATCTTAGATTCTCTGTAGGTTTTCAGGTTGGTCGGTCCCGGGAGCCCAACACTGAAACCATGATCAACAAACTCCTTGTCAAGATCATCGGAACGGAAAATGAACGCGTTTTAAAGCGGATTCTGCCTCTGGTCTCTGCGGTCAACGATGTGGAAGGACGGTTCAAGCCTCTTTCCAATGACCAGCTCCGGGCCATGACGGGGGAGTTCCGCCAGAAACTTGACCAGGGTGCGACTACGGATGACATTCTGGTCGATGCCTTTGCGGTCGTGCGGGAAGCAGCACGCCGCAGCCTCCATATGCGCCACTTCGATGTTCAGGTGATCGGTGCAAAGGTTCTCTACGATGGAAAGATCGCAGAGATGAGAACGGGTGAAGGAAAAACCCTCGTTGCAACGATGCCGGCCTACCTGCGTGCGCTGGAGGGGAGGGGGGTACACGTCGTCACGGTCAATGATTACCTGGCCCGTCGTGATACCGAATGGATGGGGCAGATCTATCGATTTCTTGGCCTTTCCGTGGGAACCATCCAGGCCGGCCTGACCGACAGTCAGAGGCAGGAAGCCTACGGTGCCGATATTACCTATGGGACCAATAACGAGTTCGGGTTCGATTACCTCCGGGATAACATGAAGTTTTCCATTGAATCGATGGTCCAGCGTCCCCACTACTACGCGATCGTGGACGAAGTGGACTCGATCTTGATTGACGAGGCCAGAACACCGCTCATTATTTCCGGACCCTCAGAAGAATCGACAGAAATCTATTACCGGGTCAATCGAATTATCCCAAAACTGGTTCGTGGAGAAGAAATCGCAGAACGACAGGGGGAAAAACGGGTGACGGGGGATTTTATCGTGGACGAGAAGGCCCGTTCCGTCACGCTCACCGAAGAAGGTGTGGCAAAAGTCGAAAATCTTCTTCGAGTCCGTAATCTCTACGACCCGTCCAATATGGATCTTCTCCATGCAGCCCAGCAGGGCCTCAAGGCTCACGCCCTCTTCAACCGGGATGTTGACTATATTGTCAAGGATGGAGAGGTCATCATCGTGGATGAATTTACGGGCCGTCTTATGCCGGGACGCCGATGGAGCGACGGACTGCATCAGGCGGTGGAAGCGAAAGAGGGAGTCAAAATCGAGCGGGAGAATCAGACCCTCGCGACCATCACTTTTCAAAACTACTTTCGCATGTATGAAGTTCTGGCGGGAATGACGGGGACAGCTGAAACGGAAGCCGCGGAATTTTCTCAGATTTATAAGCTGGATGTTGTCGTGATTCCGACCAACCGACCGATGGTCCGAAAGGACCATCCCGATATCATTTACCGGACAAAAATCGAAAAGTGGCGGGCTGTCGTTGAAGAGATCGCGCAGCTTAACGAAGTGGGACAGCCCGTTCTCGTGGGCACCATCTCCATCGAAAATTCCGAACTTCTTTCAAAATTGCTCCGAAAGAGAAAAGTGCCCCACGTCGTCCTCAATGCCAAATACCATGAACGGGAAGCGGAAATTGTCGCCCAGGCCGGGCGAAAGGGTGCGGTAACGATTGCCACCAATATGGCAGGGCGAGGGACCGATATTCTCCTGGGAGGAAACCCGGAATTTCTGGCACGAAAGGATGTGCACCCGGAGGAGGGACAGGAAAAATTTGACCGGAAGGTGGAAGATTTCCGGGAATTATGTTCCCGGGAACGGGATGACGTTCTTTCAATTGGCGGGCTTCATATTCTGGGTACGGAGCGGCATGAGTCCCGTCGGATCGACAATCAGCTTCGAGGTCGTTCCGGCCGACAGGGTGATCCCGGAACGAGTCGCTTTTACCTCTCACTGGAAGACGATCTGATGCGAATCTTCGCCTCGGACCGTGTTTCCTCCATCATGCAGAAGCTTGGTATGAAAGAGAACATACCCATAGAGAGCAAGATGGTTTCCCGCGCCATTGAGCGGGCCCAAAAGCAGGTCGAGATGCACAATTTTGACATTCGGAAGCACCTTCTCGAATACGATGACGTCATGAACAAACAGAGGGAAGCCATCTATACGATGCGGAGAGAAATCCTGGACGGGAAAATGGGGAAGGAGTATCTCCTGGAGGTAGGCCGAAATATTCTTGATTATCAGGTTGATCAAAATTGCCCGAAGAATATCGATCCCGATGACTGGACCCTTGATGCCATTATTCGGGAGATCCGTCGATACTTTGGAATCAACCTGGAAGAAGAGCTTGAAACGCTGAAAACTCTTGGAATCGATGAGCTCAAAGAACACCTGTGGAGCCGTGTTGAATCTTCTTACAATCTCCGCAGGGAAACGTACGGGGATGAGATGCTGGACAACCACGAACGCTTTATCATGCTGGCTGTCGTGGATCACCAGTGGAAGGATCACCTTCTTGCCCTGGACCATCTCAAAGAGGGAATCGGGATGAGAGCATACGGACAGAGAGATCCCCTGGTTGAATACAAGAGGGAGAGCTTCGATATCTTCCAGGCCATGATGGATCGCATTGAAGATCAGATTATTCAATATGGATTTCAAATGGAGCCTGTCGGAATGGCAGAGGCCCGGGCCATGCGAAGAGCACCCTCGGAAGTGCATTACTCGCAACCGGAACAGCCGGCTCCCACGGTACAGAGACCCCAGGAACCCAACCGACCCCAGGCGGTCGTGGAAACGATTCGCCGTGCCGGCCCCAGGGTGGGCAGAAATGATCCCTGTCCCTGTGGTAGCGGTAAAAAATACAAGCACTGCTGTGGAGTCAACGCATGAGCCTACCATCCATTCCCATCGGTTTGACCTTTGATGACGTGCTTCTGCTTCCCGGCGAATCCAGGGTTCATCCCGCGGAGGTAAGCGTACAGAGCCGCCTTACCCGCGCCATCGGATTGAATATTCCGATTATTTCGGCTGCGATGGATACGGTTACGGAAAGTCGTCTTGCCATTGCCATTGCGCAGCAGGGAGGCCTGGGGGTGATTCACAAAAACCTATCCATTGAATCGCAGGCCGCAGAAGTGGATATGGTAAAGCGATACGAGTCGGGTATGATTGTCGATCCCGTCACGGTTCGTCCGGAACAGCAGGTTTTGGAAGCCCTGGATCTGATGGAACGCTATCGGATTTCAGGTCTTCCCGTTGTGGACGATAAGGGAAAACTTGTTGGAATTCTTACTAATCGGGATCTCCGGTTCGAAACCAATAAGGATCGTCTTATTCGTGAAGTGATGACATCCGGTAATCTGGTCACCGTTCCGCAGGGTACGACCCTTGAGCAGGCAAAGGAGCTTCTCCATAAACATAAGATCGAAAAGCTTCCTGTCGTTGATAACAGGGGATTTCTCAAAGGGCTTATCACCGTTAAGGATATCCAGAAAAAGCTCGAATTTCCCACGTCATGCAAAGATCAGCAGGGGCGTCTGCGGGTTGCGGCCGCCATCGGTGTGTCTCAGGATGCCCTGGATCGGGCTGCGGCCCTCATGGACGCAAAGGTCGATTGTATCGTGATTGACAGTTCCCATGCCCACAGTAAGGGTGTCCTGGACCTCGTAGGGAAATTCAGAAACGTATATCCTTCCTTTCCCCTGATAGCCGGAAACGTCGCGACGTATGAAGGTGCCAAAGCTCTGTGTGAGCTGGGAGTGGACGGGATTAAAATTGGTATCGGTCCCGGTTCGATCTGCACGACCCGGGTCGTAACCGGTGGAGGCGTACCGCAGCTTACCGCCATTTCGGAGTGCCGCAGGGCCGTGGAAGGCCGTGATGTCACCCTGATCGCTGATGGTGGAATCAAATTTTCCGGTGACATTGTCAAGGCCATTGCGTCCGGAGCAAATGTTGTGATGATCGGATCTCTCTTTGCGGGGGCGGAGGAAAGCCCGGGAGAGGTGATTCTGTACAAGGGTCGAGCTTTTAAGTCATACCGGGGAATGGGATCCATCGGAGCGATGAAAATCGGCTCAAAAGACCGGTATTTCCAGGAGTCCAGTGAGCTGGCCAAGCTTGTACCCGAAGGTGTGGAAGGACAGGTGCCCTATAAGGGTTCTCTTGCCTCAATCATTCACCAGATGATCGGGGGTCTGCGTGCAGGAATGGGATTGTCGGGGTGTGCATCCATTGAGGAGCTTCGCACCCGTGCCCGGTTTATTCAGATCACCTTCGCAGGACTCAGGGAGTCTCATGTCCACGACGTTACCATTACGAAGGAATCTCCCAATTATCAATCGGAAAGCTGGCTTTCCGGAGGTAAAGACTGACCCTCGGATTCCATGGTTTCACCCATTCCTTCCTTCGTGTTTCTGAGAGCGAGTAGTTTTTTCCAGGACGTTTTTGCGACGACCATGTAGGCAAGCCCGATAAGGGTAAGAGGGATCATGGCAACCGCATGAAGCACCAGGGCATAGGCGGACGCCAGATCGTATCCGATTCCATAAATCTCGGTCAGTCCAATTTGCATGGCCTTGTGAACCCCTCCTACGCCACCCGGGCTGGGGACCAGAAATCCTGCTCCCATAAGTGCAATCACCATGAAACTTTCCGGAAGCCCGAGTTCTATATCAAAGGCACGAAAGGCACAATAGGCATTCAGTGCGATGCCCAGCCAGATCAGTCCGCCGAGGAGAAGGATGAGGAGCAGGGACCAGCCGGGTTTCAGAAACGTCAGGCTCCGAAAGATGTTGGAGAGGGGCGCACGTATTCTTGCCCACTTTATCTTGCCGATCAGCCATTCTCCCAGGGAAGGACGATAGACGAGAACCAGGGCAAACCCATAGGCCACGCCCAGAATTACCAGGCCCACAATAGCTCCCTGCCGAAGAGAATTTGTTAAAGCTGTAGCCCTTTCACCTCCAAGGGACATCAGGGCTATGCAGGCCAGGCCAAGCAGGAAGGTCGTGTCCATGAGACGTTCCAGGACTACCGACGCAACGGAGGAAACTCTGGAAAACCCCTCTTCGCCGGCGAGGTAGAGAGGACGGATCACTTCTCCGACCCTGGCGGGAAGAAGGGTAGAAAGGGCATAACCCAGAAATGTAGCTCCTGTGGCTCTGGTGAATGAACACCGGTGAATGGGGGAAAGCATCAGGATCCATCGGTACGATCGAAGAAGGACGGCGACAAGGTTGATACTTAACCCGAGAAGAAGCCATCCAAGGTGAACGGATTCCAGGTGGCGAAGTATTGCTCCCATATCGGTCCTGTACAGAAAGAGACCAAATAGCAGGATCCCGAGGGAAAGAGATAGCAGTGTGCCGAAAAGACGTCGCATGGGGTTGACATTTCTATTTTATCATGGTAATTTACTTGTAACTTGCTAAGGTTTTACTTGAACTTTTGGTGCGCTTTACATTCTTCCACTGGAGGGAAACAATGTCCCGTATAGTGATTTTGTTCGTGAGCACGCTCCTTTTACTGGCTGCCGCGGGCGTGGCGGGAACCATGGATTCGTGGGCTGATCGTCCCGTAAAGGAGTTAGTCAGCCTGGAATCTTCCGCATCCCCGGAGATTATCCCCGGTGTTCAGATTCTGGATGCCCTGGGAGTCAGTACCAGAACCTACACCGTTTTACGATCTGGCGAGCTTCTCTGGCATGTTGATACACCTCTGCCTGAAGATACGGTGTCCGGAGTCGTGGTCATCGCAGGGTGGGTCCTTTCCCATGAAGGCATTTCCTTTATTGATCTCTATATTGATGGAGATTATGTCGGAACCGCCAACCTGGAAGTCCCTCGTGACGATGTGATAGAGCACTACCCCGAGTATGAATATACACCGAGCCGGCATCCGGGATTTACGGTGGGGTTCAACGCTGCAGCTTATGTGGATGGTCCCCACACGTTCCACCTGGTTGTCACCGATGCCAACGATGTTCAGACTGTGATCGGAACCCGGACGGTAATGGTTGATAATGACATCAATCCGGCTCCACGCGGTTATCTTGACAGTCCAATGCCTTCGGAAACGCTGGGTGGATCCTACCCGATCAAGGGCTGGGTTCTGGATGAAGACGGCATTGACCGTATCGAGGTTATTGTTGATGGTCAGGTTGCCGGCGGCGCAGTCTATGGCGGAGAACGTCCCGATGTCTACCACGCTCTTCCCATGTTTGCCATGTCGGGACGTTCCGGGTTTATCTACAATTTCGATACAACCCGCCTGACGTCCAACCTCCACACTTTCCGGGTTCAGGCCGTGGATACCTACGGGATGACAAGGATTCTGGCGGAGCGCACTGTTCCCGTAAGCAATAACAGCGTCAACCTTGAGCCTTTCGGTCTTCTGGACTGGCCGCTTCGTGATGTTACCCTCTGGGGGTGCTGTGACCTGTCCGGAAGCTGCAAGCTTCCCGGCGGTCCATCCATTCCTCCGACGGGCCTCCATCCCCTGAACTGGGTCAAAGGCTGGGCTCTTGATGTGGGTGCCCGGGAAGATGAAGGCGGAGTAGCCTATGCTGAGTTGATGATAGATGGCGCGCTGCTGTCCAACACACGTACCGACTGCTACTTTGAAGATAATCCTTTGATCTGGGACTATGTGGACTGTTACGGGCTGTTCCGTCCCGATGTTCAGGAACTCTATGTGGGATACGTTGATTCACCCAATGCCGGTTTTCAGTTCCTTCTGGATGTAGGAGACTTGATTGCCAACTGGGGTTTTACGGAAGGATCCCATCATATTTCTATCAGGGTGGGAGATTACACCGATACAGTGACGATTATCGATGATATTCCCGTTTTCTTTGCCTGCATTGACAGAATCGATACGGCTCCGGCCTTTGGATATATTGACAGGCCAGCCAGTTATCAGGCAGTCCACGGGATGATTCACGTTATCGGCTGGGCGATCGATTACGATGGCGTTGTAGAGATCCGAGTATACGTGGACGGTGACGGTGAGCCCTATTCTCCTTATATTGAAGCTGATTATGGCTGGTCCCGCCCGGACGTGTACTCAAGCTTTGAAGCTTCGATCGTTGGACTCTACTCTGGATGGGACACCTTTATCGATACAACCCTTCTCAGCGATGGAGAACACGAGATCGTCGTAGAGGTTCTGGATCGAAAGGGGCATACCTCAATCGTCGGAGAGCGTCGTTTCGTTGTCGACAATGTCGAAGTAAAATAGGCTTCGGTTTTATCCTTTACGCGAATACAGGGATCCCCCGAAAGGGGGATCCTTTCATGTTACAATGAGTCCATGAAATGCCCCTACTGTGGCCAAATTCAGGATCGCGTCGTCGATTCGAGGGAAAGCAAGGGGGGAGAGGTTATCCGCCGGCGGAGGGAGTGTGAGCATTGTCATCGCCGATTTACCTCGTACGAGAAAATTGAGACCATTCCCTATTTTGTCATTAAGAGAAACGGGAATCGGGACCCCTTTGATCGAGAAAAGGTTATGACCGGGCTTTTGAAGGCCTGTGAAAAGAGGCCCGTGCCCATTACAAAGCTGGAGGCAGTGGCTGACGAAGTTGAGCGTATTATTTCTGGCCGGGAAGAGCGTGAAATCTCCACGGAAGAGATCGGAAAAATCCTTATGGAATCGCTGAGGAACCTGGATCAGGTCGCATATGTCCGTTTCGCTTCTGTCTATCGTCGTTTTGAAGATATCGACTCGTTTATTGAAGAGATCAGGAACCTGATTCCCCATAAACCGTGAGTCAAAGCCACCGCGATTTCCTTGCCCTGCATCATCAGCTGGAACGAGTCCTTCAGGAATTTATCCGTGAATTGCAGAAGGCGGAGGACTATCCCTCTTCTTACATACCGGCTGTCGATGTATTGAACCTGCAGGATAAAATCGTCGTTCTAATGGACGCCCCGGGCATGAAGGCTGGCGACCTGCATATCACTTTTTCGGCGGGGATCTTAACCATAAAGGGTGAAAAACGCTGGTCTCAAACGGAAGGAAGGAAGCACCATCTTCTGGAACGAACATTTGGCACTTATTCCCGCATTATCCCGATTCGAGAATCGGTAAATCTTCGGGAGTGTCGGGCGACTCTGTTTCATGGAGTCCTTGTCATTGAGTTTCCATGTATTGCGGAGCGTCGTCAGCGACTCTATCACATCCCGGTGGAGGAACCATGACCGATAAGACGGAAGCGATCCAGATCCCCGACCGGCTTCCCATCGTTCCGATCAAGGATGTCGTTATCTTTCCCTATACCGTCTTGCCTCTTTCCATCGGAAGAGAACGGTCGGTTCATGCTGTGGATGAAGCCCTTTCCGGCCATCGGATGATCTTTTTCGTTTCTCAGAAGGATGCGGAAAAGGAGGAACCCTCACCGGAGGACATTTTTGATGTAGGAACGGTTGCTGTGGTCGTGCGAATGATGAAGCTTCTTGATGGTCAGATGCGTATTCTGGTTCAGGGCGTAACCCGGGGAAAGATTGAAACCCTGACCCAGACCGATCCGTCCTTCTCTGCAAAGATTCAGATTCTTGAAGATAAGAAAGTTGAAGAGGAAACGATTGTTGTAGAAGCACTCATCCGGGCCGTCAAACAAAATCTTGAAAAGGTTGTCTCCCAGGGGAAGACGATAAGTCCGGATATCGTCGCCCTGGCCACCGACCAGAATAATCCTGGAAGGCTGGCCGATCTTGTTGCTGCCAATCTCGATTTGAAGGTATCGGAAGCCCAGACCATCCTTGAGACGTTGGAGCCCATACGACGGCTTCAGCTTGTGAATGCTCATCTGGAGAGGGAAATCCAGCTTCTGGATGTCCAGCAGAAGATCACGTCCGAGGCCAGGGAAGAGATTGATAAGGTTCAGCGCGATTATTTCCTCAGGCAGCAGCTGAAGGCAATCCAGAAGGAACTGGGAGAACGGGGTGACCTCCAGGAAGAAATTGACGAATATCGGGAAAAGATCTCAAAGCTGTTACTTCATGAGGCCGCGCGTCAGGAAGTGGAAAAGCAGTTATCCAGGCTGGAAAAGATGTCTCCCGAGTCTCCGGAGGCCCATGTCGTGCGTACCTATCTGGACTGGGTGGTTGATCTTCCCTGGGGAAAGACTTCACGCGACAACCTGAAGCTGGACCGGGCAAGGGTGATCCTGGACGAGGATCATTATGACCTCGAAAAGATCAAGGAACGAATGTTGGAGTATCTTGCCGTCAGAAAGCTTCGGGGTCCCAGGATGAAGGGACCGCTCCTCTGTTTTGTCGGTCCCCCGGGAGTGGGAAAGACATCCCTGGGACGGTCGATCGCACGCGCGCTGGGCAGGAAATTTGCCCGCATCTCCCTCGGAGGTGTCAGGGATGAGGCCGAAATACGCGGGCATCGTCGGACCTATGTTGGGGCCCTTCCCGGTCGAATTATTCAGGGGATTCATCAGGCAGGAAGCGCCAACCCCGTCTTCATGCTGGATGAGATTGACAAACTGGGAGCCGATTTCCGCGGAGACCCGTCCGCAGCCCTCCTTGAAGTTCTGGATCCGGAGCAGAACCATGCCTTCCGGGACCATTACCTCGGAGTCGATTTTGATCTCTCTCAGGTGATGTTCATTGCCACGGCCAACTACCTGGACCCCATTCATCCGGCATTTCTGGATCGGATGGAAGTGATCCGGCTGGCTGGATATACGTTGGAAGAAAAGATTCAGATTTCCCGGACACACCTTATCCCGAAACAGATCAGAGAAAACGGAATCAAGCCAAATAGAATCGAATTTACCGATGAGGGACTGGCCACCATGATCAGTCGCTACACCCGGGAGGCGGGACTCCGGAATCTGGAGCGTAACATTGCCGCAGTCTGTCGAAAGGTGGCTGTCGGAGTCGCCAGCGGAGCACAAAAGAGAAAAAAAGTCGTTACATCCAGTGTCGCAGAATCTCTGCTGGGTCCTCCGATCTTCCAGGAAGAGTCCCTTCTGAAGGAAAATCAGGTTGGTGTGGCTACAGGGCTTGCCTGGACACCGGTGGGGGGAGATATTCTCTTCATCGAATCCCAGGCTGTGAAGGGGAAAGGAGCGATCCAGCTGACCGGTCATCTGGGTGATGTCATGAAGGAATCTGCACTGGCGGCACTTACCTATGCCAAGGCTCATGCGAAGCAATTTCGCATACCGGACAATTACTTCACGACCCATGACATTCATGTTCATGTCCCGGCGGGAGCCATTCCCAAGGATGGTCCTTCGGCCGGTGTCACCATGGTGACGGCCATGATCAGTCTTATGACAGCCCGTCCGGTCCGTAGAGACGTTGCCATGACCGGGGAAATCACCCTTCGGGGAGAGGTTCTGCCTGTGGGGGGGATCAAGGAAAAGATCCTGGCGGCCCATCGGGCGGGAGTGAAGGAAATCATCCTTCCCACACTGAATAAGAAAGATCTGGAGGAGATTCCGGAGGAGATCCGGAAAACGGTCAAGCTTACCTTTGCCGATTCCATCGCCGCCGTCCTCAAACGAGCCCTTCTCCCCAAGAAGTGAACGAGGAAGAATTTCTCTCCCATATTGCCACCTGCTTTCCGTCCGGATCTTCGACCTTCTTCGGACCGGGAGATGACTGCGCCCTTATCGAAGCACCGGAGGGTCAACTCCTCGTTACGGTGGACACCTTTACTGAAACTGTACATTTTCCGGGCTGGACTGAACCGGCCGATCTCGTTTCCCGCTGTGTTGCGGCCAGCCTCTCGGACATCAACGCCATGGGGGGAGTGGGGGGGCATATCTTTGTGGCCCTGGGTCTGCCCCGGACATCTTCTTCAACTCTGATTCAATACGCAGATGAACTGGCGGCCATGGCCCGAAAGTGGGGCCTGAAGGTCGCCGGGGGCGATACCGTTGCTTCGCCGGTGCGCTATATGAGTATGACAGTTACGGGAAGACTGCCGGCCGGTCTACCTCCTGCACGGAGATGTGGCGCCCGGAAGGGGGATTGGATCTATCTCTCCGGCTCCCTGGGTGGTGCTGCTGCAGGCCTGGCACTGGTCCTCAAGGGATGGAGGAAGAAAGAGGGAGTCTGGTCCCGCGGGGAAGATCATCCTTCGGATTCTGAAAAGAGTGCGCTCAATGCCTTTTTGACACCCGATCTTCCCTATCCGCTGGGCCCGATGCTGCACGGGAGAGGTTACATGAACGCATGCCTCGATATCAGTGACGGGTTGGCCCTGGATCTGGAACGATTATGCAGAGCTTCGAAAGTCGGGGCGGAAATCAACGTTCAGGACATTCCCCGTCACGCGGGGGCTATGGATCTCGCCATTGAAAATCTTTTATCTTCCGGCGAAGAGTTTCAGCTCCTCTGGACCTCCCACCGGCACCTACCCTTTCCAACAATTGGTCGTGTTGTGCAAGGAACGAGCTCTACATATTTTGATGGATCGAGGAAAATCAGTATCCGTGAGAGGGGATACGATCATTTTTCCACCCCCGATCAAGCCGGTACGTCACCATCAGAATTGTAGCCTGAGTACGGAGTGAAATCAGGCGTGTATAATTGAACTTAACCTTTACATTTCAAGGATTTTATGATATTCTGATGTGGGAGGTAATATGCGTTTGAATGTCAGTAGAGAACACCTGTCCCGGGAATTATCCGTCGCTCAGAATATCGTTGAAAAGAAGGCAACAATTGCCATTCTGACCAATGTTCTGCTGAACGTCACCAAGAATGACATTCACCTGACTGCGACTGATCTGGATATCACCTATCAGAGCCGCGTACCTGTTGAGGTGGAGGAAGAAGGTTCCGTCACGGTTCTTGCCAGCAAAGTGAGTGAGATATTTCGTCTGATTCCCGATAAGGAAGTCCGGGTCTTTATGACGGAACATGATCGTCTTCGAGTTGAAGGAGACTCACTCTTTTACGAGTTACCCACTCAGTCTCCGGAGGATTTTCCCAAGGTTCCCGATGTGGAGGACTTTGGAGGTATGACCGTGGATCACAGGCTGTTGCGCACAGCCTTTGAGAAAGTACTGCCCAGTATCGCGCAGGATGAATATAAATACCAGTATGGTGCAATTCTGGCTAAGACAAACGAATCAGAACTGGAACTCGTTTCCATCGACGGATACCGCATGAACTTCGTGACCCTTCCGGTACGCGTTGACACTGGGGTCACGTTTCCGGACATTCTGATAACAAGGAAAGCAGCACAGGAAATAGTGAAGATCGAAGATGAAAAGGAAGTCCGGCTGGTCCAGCATGATAAGTTTATCGCCTTTCTCTACGGGGCAAGAAAGATGACGTGCCGGCAACCCCAGGTAAACTTTCCGGATTATTCGGGATTTCTTGAAAACCGAGGTTCGAAAGTATTCGTATTCGATCGAGAAGAAATGGCTGAAGCCATTAAACGTGTTTCGATCGTTTCCGCTGGAAATTATAAGGGAATCAAATTTATACTCGAAAATGGGAAACTGACCCTTGACGGATCTCATCCGGATTATGGAGAAGCTGTTGAAACGCTTTCGGTTGATTACGAAGGATCGCCAGTAACCATTATTTTCAATGCCCGCTATGTGCAGGATTTTCTCTCCACCGTTCATGTCGAACGTGTCCACGTCTACTTTACGGATCCCGAGAAGAAGGTCTTCTTTGTTCCCGATGGAGAGGAGGATATTTCCCATAGCAGCATTTTGATGCCGATTACGCTGTGACCCTGGAAAGGATCGATATCATCCGCTTTAGGAACTTGAAAAATCAAACTGTAAGCACCGCTGGCCCCTGGGTCAGTGTGTCCGGACCCAATGCTCAGGGAAAGAGCAATTTTCTGGAGGCCGTAAGCATTTTGGCCAACGGAAAGGATTTGCGGGATAACCATATTCATGCCGTCCCCCGGGGAGAGGCGTTCTGGAGCCTTCGAGGGAGGGTCAGCGGTGTGGATCGGATCGCAGCATATAAGGATTCATCTCTATCCCTCTCGTTGAATGGAAAATCCGCACGAACAGCAGATTTTATGGCCCGGGGAGGTGCGATTTACGCGGATGACGGGATATTCTGGAAGTGGTTCATGTTACCCGAGGAACGGAGGAAATTTCTGGACCGGGTTCTTCTTTTGAAAGATGCGACCTACCTTGATCACTACCAGTCCTTTTCCCGGATACTGCAACAGAGAAATACTGCGCTGAGAAAGGGGTGCGATCCCGATCTATACAGGGCGCTCACCGATCAGTTTGTGGAACACTCGGCGATGCTCAACAGGCTTCGCCAGACTCTCACGGTTGAATTGCAGGAAGGATTGAACCGGAAACTTTCAGCACAGGGTATTGATGTTCTCTTATACTACCCGACCTACAAGCTTTCGGACTATCAGAAACTGGCCCAGCGATTCAGGCCGCAGGAGGTCCGTCGCGGATTTTCTCTCTTTGGGCCTCAGAGAGAAGATCTTACGCTTCTTATTGATCGGAAACCGGCGGTGCGCATTCTCTCGCTCGGACAGAAAAAGATGCTATTTCTCTTCCTGATCCTTGTTGCTGCAGAATTACTTCCGTCCGCACTGTTAATTATTGACGATTTTGATACAGATCTGGACCCTAGTCGAATGGAACAGATCTACAGGATTTTTTCTGAAAGTCCTGTCCAGAAAATCACCGCATCACTCAGCCCCGCAAACCATGGTGGGGTTCATTTCACCGTCCAGAAAGGGCGGCTTACTCCCGCCAAGGAGTCACTATGAGTCAACAGGAATATTCCGCAAAAGAGATTAAACTTCTGAAAGGTCTGGAGGCCGTTCGAAAGCGTCCTGGCATGTATATTGGAGATACCGATGATGCCACGGGCCTTCATCAGATGGTTTTTGAGCTGCTGGACAACTCGATTGATGAAGCTCAGGTCGGATATTGCGACAAGGTTAAAGTCACGCTGAATGACGATGGTAGCGCTACGGTAGAAGATAACGGGCGGGGAATTCCCGTTGGAATGCATCCTACTGAAAAGCGTGAAACGTTGGAAATCATTATGACTGAACTTCACTCAGGTGGAAAATTCGATCATAATGCTTACAAAACCAGCGGCGGACTCCATGGAGTCGGCGTCAGCGTGGTGAATGCTCTTTCTGAGGAATTGACGATTGAAATTCATCGGGATGGCCAGATCTGGCAGCAAACCTATCGGGAGGGTCGTCCCGTTGCTCCCCTGAAAAGTATCGGGACAACAAAGCGGACGGGGACCACGGTTACCTTCAAACCGGATCCTACCATTTTCAAGGAAACTCAGTTTCAGTTTAAAACCCTTTCTGAACGACTTCGGGAACTCGCTTTTTTAAATTCCGGAGTTGAAATTGTTCTTCACCAGAAAGCCGAAGATAAAAAGGCAGTCTTCAAGTACAAAGGAGGAATTGCGTCCTTTGTTCAGCATATTTGTGAGCACCGGTCCCCGATCCACAAACGGATCATCTATTTCAGCGACACCCGACAGGAAAACGGGGCTGAGGAATCATTGGAAGTAGCCTTTCAATGGACGGGAGGCTACAACGACACAATGCTCTGTTTTACCAACACGATCCACAACAGGGATGGCGGAGCCCACATGGCCGGCCTCAGGGCGGGCCTTACCCGTGCCATTGTCAAGTACGCCCAGGACAAAAATCTCATGAAGGAAATCAAGGAAGGGCTGTCCGGCGACGACGTACGGGAAGGTATTGTCGCAATTATCAGCATTAAAATTCCCGACCCGAAATTCTCCTCTCAGACAAAAGACAAGCTGGTCTCCTCCCATGTTAAGGGCTGGGTGGAAAGCGCTGTTAATGATAAGCTTTCCCAGTTTCTGGAGGAAAATCCGGGTGAAGGGAAAAAGATTATCGCAAAAATGGTGGACGCCGCAAGGGCCCGGGAGGCTGCAAAGAAGGCACGGGAACTGGTGCGTCGAAAAGGTGTACTCGAAACAACTTCCCTCCCGGGAAAGCTGGCAGACTGTCAGGAAAAAGATCCCACTATCTGTGAGCTCTTTATTGTCGAGGGGGATTCGGCAGGAGGTTCGGCCAAGCAAGCGCGGGATCGAAAGACGCAGGCTGTTTTACCTCTCCGGGGAAAAATTCTTAACGTCGAGAAGGCCCGGGAAGTAAAAATCCTGTCCAACAACGAAATTCGAGCGCTGATCACGGCTCTGGGGGCGGGGTACGGTACCGAAGAATTTGAGGCGGAGAAGTTGCGTTATCACAAAGTCGTGATCATGACCGACGCCGACATCGACGGTTCCCACATCCGGACTCTTCTCCTTACCTTCTTTTTCCGTCAGATGCCAGACCTTATTCAACGAGGCTATCTTTACATCGCACAGCCGCCCCTCTATCGGGTTGTATCTGGAAAAGAAGTTATCTATATCAAAGATGAGTCTGATTTTACCGGCTTTCTTCTGGAGCGGATCCGAAGAAATTTTCATGTTGAATTTGATGAGGGCGAGGAGTTTCGCGACCAGGAACTGATGCGACTCTGCCGGGGGTATCTGGAATATGATCAGCACATGGACCGAATGCAGATACGCGGCTACCCGAGGGAGGCTGTTGAAATCCTTCTTGGTGTAGGGGTATCCGACCCCCATGGGTTTACCCGGGAACGATTGATGAATCTCAAACCCATTTTCGAGGAATCGGGCTTTATCGATTGCAAAGTTCTGAAGGAAGAGGAGGAAGATGAACACTTCTCCATATCCTTTCAGGTGGATGATGGAGGAGGTCCCAGGTACTCTCTTGGATCTGATCTTGTGTCATCCCACGAGTATCAGCAGCTTCTTTCTCTTCACCATCAGCTGTCTGATCTCTTCTTATCACCCTGCACCATCCGCAATGATGAAGGTCTTTCCCATCCCTGTGAATCGATGAATGAGATGTATGAAGTTCTTATGGCCCTGACCAAAAAGAGCCTCTCCATCCAGCGCTACAAAGGTCTGGGAGAGATGAACGCAGACCAGCTCTGGGAGACCACAATGGACCCTGAACGCAGGATACTTCTCAAAGTTCAGGTGGAGGACAACATGGAAGCTGATGAAATCTTCACTATCCTGATGGGAGACCAGGTCGCTCCCCGGAAGGAATTCATCACCAATAACGCCTTGAGCGTGAAAAATCTGGATATCTGATATGAGTCGACGAAGCATTATTCCGGTTCTGATCGAGGAAGAAGTCCAGAAGTCATACCTGGACTATGCCATGAGCGTTATCATCGGGCGGGCCCTTCCCGATGTACGGGATGGCCTGAAGCCTGTCCATCGAAGAATCCTCTATACCATGTTTCAACAGGGGAATGTTTCGGGAAAACCCTATAAGAAGTCGGCGCGCATCGTCGGTGAAGTCATGGGTAAATACCATCCCCACGGAGATTCCGCCATCTACGATGCCATGGTTCGAATGGCACAGGACTTCTCCATGCGGGAACCGCTTGTGGATGGACAGGGTAACTTCGGAAGTATTGATGGGGACTCAGCCGCGGCCATGCGGTACACCGAAGTACGTCTGACCCGTCTCTCAGAGGAACTGCTGAAAGGGGATATTGACAAGGAAACCGTGGAGTGGATCCCGAACTATGATGGTTCGCTTCAGGAGCCGACCGTCCTTCCTTCGGTCTTTCCCAACCTGCTCGTCAATGGCGCCTCGGGGATTGCCGTGGGAATGTCCACAAACATTCCTCCTCATAATCTGAGTGAAGTTGCAAAGGCTGCCATTCTTGTCATGGATACCCCCTCAGTCTCCATTGATGAGATCATCCATGTTCTTCCCGGACCCGATTTCCCGACCGGTGGAATTATCAATGGTCTTAAAGGTATCCACGATGCCTTCACGACAGGCAGAGGAAGCCTGCAGGTCCGGGCCAGAGCCGTTGTTGAAGTTCTGAAGGGTGACCGTCAGCGTCTCGTTGTGACGGAAATTCCTTACCAGGTCAATAAGTCCAACCTGGTTCAGGAAATCGCCGAGCTTGTCAAGGCAAAACGGCTGGAAGGAATTCAGGATATCCGGGATGAAAGTAACCGTGAAGGGTTAAGAATCGTTCTTGATTTAAAAAAGGGTGCTGTTGCGGAGGTCATTCTCAACTTCCTTTACAAGCACACCCAGCTGCAGAGCACCTTCAGCGTACAGTTCCTGGCCATTCTGAACCAGCAGCCACGCCTCTTTACAATCAAGAAGCTTCTGCTGGCCTTCATCGAACACCGAAAAATTATCATTATCCGTCGCACCCGGTTTGATTTGAGAAAGGCGGAAGAACGGGCCCACATTCTCGAGGGGTTAAAAATTGCCCTGGACAATCTTGATCAGGTCATTAAGCTGATCCGTGCCTCCAGCGATGTGGCTTCAGCTCGGGAAGGATTGATGAGCAAATTCGGGCTGTCCCGAATTCAGGCGGATGCCATTCTGGAGATGCGCCTGCAGAAACTGACCGGTCTTGAGCGGCAGAAGATCATCGACGAGTACAATGAAATTTTGAAAAAAATTGAAGATTACAAGGCAATTCTGGCTTCTGAAAGCCGGGTCAGGGATATTATTCGCGATGAACTTTTAAGCCTTTCGGAAAAGTATGGAAATGTCAGACGGACCGAGATTAGGCCCCAGAAGGAAGAATTTTCCATCGAGGATACTATTCCGGAAGAGGACATGGTGATTACCATTTCCCACCGCGGATACATCAAGCGAACAGCTCTTACGACGTACCGGGCTCAGCGACGCGGAGGGAAGGGACGGCTCGGAATGGTGACCCGGGAAGAGGACTTTGTCGAACATCTCTATGTGGCCTCCACTCATGACTACATCCTTGTCTTCACTCAGGATGGAAGGCTGCACTGGCTCAAGACCTACGATCTCCCCGAGGTCGGGGCTGCCGGGAAGGGTACGGCGGTTGTGAATCTGATCCAGGTCTCTTCCGATACGCGAATTGCCGATGTTCTTCCCGTCAAAGCATTTGATCCCCAGCAATATCTCTTTTTTGTTACAAAGAAGGGAGTAGTGAAAAGAACGGGATTGGATCAATACGGGAATGTCAGACGCGGCGGAATCCAGGCTCTCCGTGTCAATGAAGGAGATGCCCTTCTCAACGTCTCCTGCGTGAAGGATAATGATCGTGCCCTCCTGGCGACTCGACAGGGGTTCAGCATTCTATTCCCGATTCAGGATGTCCGTCCTATGGGACGTGTGGCCGCCGGTGTCCGTGGGATCCATCTCAGAAAAGAGGATGAAGTCATCGGTGTCGTGGTGGCGGATGCGGAAAAGGATGTTCTCACCGCCACGGTAAAAGGATACGGGAAGCGCACGGCCACATCGGAATACCGACTTCAGAGCCGGGGAGGCAAGGGAATCATCAATATCCGCATCACGGAAAAGAACGGTGAGGTGATCGGAGTGCTTGGAGTGACCGAGCATGACGACGTCATGTTGATCACCGAAAAAGGCAAGATTATGCGGACAGAGATCGCACACATCTCGAAATATCACCGGAGCAGCCAGGGTGTAAGGCTGGTCGATGTAGACGATGAAGATAATCTGACTGCCATCGCTCTTCTTCTGGAGCAGGAAGAAACTGAGATCGAGCTGGAAGAATAGAAACCGAACCGCATCTGGCTCACGGATCCATCCGGAGGCTGAGCCCTGATGGGCCAGGCTGTATCTCTTGAAACTCAGGAAACAGAAAGTTCGATATAGGCCAGAGCCTTATTCCGGTCCCCATCCATGGCAACGGTCAGTGTTGCATCCTCCTCCAGGTCGTGCATGTCAATCACACGAATCACGGGACTCATATCTCCGAAAGCGGGAGCATGTTGGACCAGCCGATTCCGGCCTTCCTCAAAGATATCAAGGCGAAGCATATTTTCATTATCGTCAGGATAGAGGGGAAGGTATAAGATCTGAGATTCGACCAGATCCTGGAAAAAGTGCGTCCCAAAAGATAGATCCGGAACATAATCTCCTTTTTTGCAGGCGACTTCAACCAGCATGGCTGTGTTATTGATATCGCTGTAGGCAACGGGAACACCAAGTTTAATGTCACCTCTGCTGCCCCATCGACCCGGTCCGATCAGGATGAAGGAACGTCGGTCCAGGGAGTGATTTAACGCTGCGATTCCATCGGCAACCCGTTTTATGGAATCCGCATCAGGAAGCGAGTCATAGGCTCCCGGTACGACATAGACAACATAACGTACGTTTCGTACCATCCCGCTTGTAACGAAGCGGTTGGTGGAAAACAGCACGCGGTCACGGTCAATATTCTCTGGAATTTCTGGACGTTCCTGCAGACGGGAGACTCCCTGGGGACGGCACTGAAGAAAGTAGAGGTGTTTCCCATCAGAGGCGAACTCGACATCGACGGGCCATTCGAGCGTATCCTTGAGAACCTTGAGCATGATGTCCATCTGCTTCAGAAAATCTGAATTTTCCATGAGACCCTGGAAGGTTACAACAAGATCCTCCGGGTCGTAGTCCAACAGCGTTCCCATTGTGGGGCGAAGCATGGAATCGGTATAGAGGGAAACTATCTTTTCGAGGCCGAAGATTTCTTCACTGTGCTGTTTTAAAATGCCGGACACGGGGACCGTCATGAAGGCATTGGTTCGAAGGTTGAGAACATCCATGTTTTTTTGTGCGTACTTTACGGTGTCCGCCGGATCCACGGTGACCCGAAGACCGGGTTTCCCTGGAGAGGCCAGAAAGGAGTAGTCGTCCCCGACTCGATCCACAGCTCGGGTTCCCAGACCAAAGACGATGCGGACTGCCCCGTCTTCCCTTCGAATCCGGGGACTCCAGCGGAATTCGTTGTTGGAAAATGCCACACCGGCAAAGAGGGGAAAGAAGTAATCCCCTACGTTGTTTCCCACGACTTCCTGGATCAGGATCCCCATGCCTTCATTGAAGTCCAGAAGTCCCCTTTCTTTTCGGTACTCAATCGGGTCGGGACTGAATACGCTTGCGTAGATTTCAGCTATTGCGTCAAGCAGACTCGCGAGCCGTTCATTCTTTGGGCCCGTATTGGAAAGAAAAAGGCTCTTGTATTTTCCAGAAAAGGCAGCACCGAAGCTGTCTTCCAGCAGGCTGGAAGAGCGGACAATAATCGGCTTGGGACCGATCTGATTCAACATTCCTTCCAGCTGGTTGATAATTTCTGAAGTGAAAAAACTATGTTTAAAAAGTTGCTTGAGAAATGGATATCCAGCCCTGACCTCTTCAATATCGAGATACTTGATTCCGATCAGCTCTTCCAGGGCGTTGTAGTGAATAAAATCCATCGTCGTATCGGTCGTGATGAACCAGCTTTCCGGAATGCGCACATTTTCCAGGATGGGATATTTCTTCTTCATGCTCTTGATAATTTCAAAACCGATAATCAGGCCAGCGCTTTTTCCCCCGAGCTTTCCGGTGCTCTGGGCCGACCCGATTACCCGCTTCAGGAGCTTGGAAAAATCCCGTACCGTTATAAAATGCTTGGCGCGGATAATATAGGGGAGGTGATCGGAAAGAAACCGACGGATTAAGGAAACACGGATATTGACAAACTTGTCCGGGGAGATGTGAGTTTCCCCGGGAGCAATCGTGAAAAAACGGTTCAGTGCTTCGGCAATTTCATGAAGGGTTGCATTGGGGCGATCCACGGTGAGGGAGAGAAACCGACTGCGTTCCTGAGCCAGCCATTTTCCGATCTGTCCTGAAATTTCATCCTCTGCAAGGGTATCCCCGGCAATCTTGAATACTTCTTCGACAAAAAATTTCATGGTTGCCAGATCTTTTTTTGGATGAGGAACATTCGGGTAGAGAAGATCGGACACCTGATGATCACTCTTGGATGGTTCCAGTTCCTTCATGAGAGATATGATTTCAGGAATATGGCGGGTGTAAAGGTAGTAAATCATCTTTCGCGTGATCCGGTTGAGAAGAATCGGATCCACGTTCTCCAGCAACTCAACAATGACGCGCCATTCGGGCTTTTCTTTCGCCATATCCGTCGGCATTATATCACGGGGCCTAACTCCCCGGACATCGGTTTGAGGCCCCGTGATAGGGGGAATAGAGTGTTACAATGGACTCGTGTCCGAGAGAAATTCCAATACTGCAACGATACGGGATCAACTCCATACGATTATCTTTGAAGCCGACACGTTGAGCGGAAAGCTCTTCGATATCGGTTTGATCGGGGCAATTCTTGTCAGCGTTCTGATCGTCATGATGGACAGTGTGGCGCCTCTTCGAGCTTCTTACGGCCGTTTTTTTACGATATCCGAGTGGTTTTTCACCCTTCTCTTTACCGTGGAATACATTCTCCGACTGATTTGCGTGAAGCGACCCGTTATTTATGCAAAGAGCTTCTTTGGTATTGTGGATCTTCTTGCCGTACTTCCGACCTATCTCTCCTTCATCCTTCCCGCATCCCGGTATCTTCTGGTTATACGCGTTTTGCGGGTCCTCCGAATCTTCCGGGTTCTAAAGCTCGTTCAATATCTCGGAGAGGCTCGACTTCTCCTTCTTGCTCTCAAAGCCAGCCGTCGAAAGATTGCCGTATTTCTCTTTACGGTTTTTACTGTGGTGATTATCGTCGGTTCCTTTATGTATATCCTGGAAGGAGAGATCCACGGGTTTTCCAGCATCCCCAGAAGCATCTACTGGGCTATCGTGACACTTACGACCGTGGGCTATGGAGATATTTCACCCCAGACCGCACCCGGCCAGGCCCTCGCGGCTCTGATCATGATTCTCGGATATGGCATCATTGCGGTTCCTACCGGAATTGTAGGGGTTGAACTTGCCAGAGTCTCAGAGCTCAAATCCACGTCGACTCAGGTTTGTGCCTGGTGTGGTCTCGATCGGCACGAGGATGATGCTGTCTTCTGTCGTCACTGCGGTCGCGAACTTTAACCTCATGTTTCATTTCAAAGAAAAGAAAGGGGAGGCCAAGGCCTCCCCGGTAACGACCAGTCTGAAAAGATATCTTAGATCACACCCTGGTCCATCATGGCATGTGCAACTTTCAGGAAGCCGGCAATATTGGCGCCATTGACATAGTTGCCCGGTGTGCCATATTCGTCGGCCGTTTCTTTGCAGGCCTTGTGGATGCTCTTCATGATGCCATGGAGGCGCTGATCCACTTCTTCGCGGCTCCAGGAGAGACGCAGGCTGTTCTGGGACATTTCGAGGCCGGAGGTTGCTACCCCGCCGGCATTCGCAGCCTTGCCGGGACCGTACAGAATCTTGTGATCCAGGAAGATCTGTACCGCATCGGGTGTGGAAGGCATGTTCGCTCCCTCGGAAACCACGTAAACGCCGTTCTTGATAAGGTTCTGCGCGTCTTTGGCGTTGATTTCGTTCTGTGTGGCACTGGGGAAAGCGCAATCAGCCTTGTGGTCCCATAGAGGATTGTAATCGAGGCTGGGATCCAGGGGCGTGTAGGTTGCAGAAGGATACTTGTCGGAGTATTCCTTGATTCTTCCGCGGCGCACGTTCTTGAGATCCATGACAAATTCCAGCTTTTCCCGGGTAATGCCTTCCGGATCGTAAATGTAACCGCCGGAATCGGAAAGTGTAACGGCCTTTCCACCCAGATGGAGCACTTTTTCAACCGTGTACTGGGCGACATTTCCGCTTCCCGAAACGATGCAGACTTTGCCTTCGAGGTCGTCGTCCTTGGTGGAAAGCATTTCCTGAGCGAAGTACACCGCACCATAACCCGTTGCTTCGGGACGAATCAGGGATCCTCCCCAGTTCAAGCCCTTTCCTGTCAGGACACCGGTGAATTCGTTGCGGATTTTTTTGTAAAATCCGAAAAGGAAACCGATTTCACGGCCACCAACGCCGATATCCCCTGCAGGAACGTCGGTATTAGGCCCGATGTGGCGGAAGAGCTCGGCCATGAAACTCTGGCAGAAACGCATGACTTCATTGTCGCTCTTTCCTTTGGGGTCGAAATCGGATCCACCCTTTCCGCCCCCCATGGGGAGGGTCGTCAGAGAGTTTTTAAAGACCTGTTCAAAGGCCAAAAACTTCAAAATGCCAAGGTTTACCGAAGGGTGAAAACGGAGACCGCCCTTGTAAGGTCCGATGGCACTGTTCATTTCAATTCGAAAGCCGCGGTTGACCTGGACGTATCCTTTGTCATCAACCCAGGGAACACGAAACATGATGACCCGTTCGGGTTCAATGATCCGCTCGACGATCCTTGCCTTCTTGAACTCCGGATGGCGTTCAATTACCAGCTCAAGAGACTCGACTACTTCTTCAACAGCCTGATGAAACTCAGGTTCTGCCGGGTTTTTGGCCTTAACTTCAGCCATCAGGTTTGAAACGAAATCGGACATCACAACCCTCCTAATGTAGTTTGGTACAGCGTAAAAATTGAGTCTAGCACGCGTCTGATAGTGAGTCAAGGCACAAATATAAGCGTGCCCGAAAATCGGGAAAAACATTCGGCCCCGGGCTGTTATACAGAAAAGCCGGGGCCGATAAGAGGTCGAATTGTGATGAAGCGTACAATCGAAACTATTTCCAGGAGCCAGCCCGGTTCGATTATACCCACCCGCGGAGCCTGCAGGCTTCCGCAACCCGGGAAATGGCGATCATGTAGGCTGCATCCCGCATATAGACGCGCTTCCGGCGGGCCAGATCGTGTACGCCATGAAAGGCCTCGGTCATAATCTTATCCAGACGGTCCAGGACTTCATCTTTTGTCCAGAAATAGTTCATATTGCTCTGTACCTGTTCAAAGTAGCTGCAGGTAACGCCGCCGGCGTTGGCAAGAAAGTCAGGAATGACAAAAATTCCGCGTTCCTTGAAAACAGCATCTGCTTCGGGTGTTGTGGGACCATTGGCGCCTTCTACGACAAATTTGACCCGGTTCGAAATCTTCTGGACCGTTTCTCCATTTACCTGGTTCTCAAGTGCGGAAGGAACGAGAATATCAACATCCTGCTCAATCCATGCGGAGCCGGGAAGGATTTCATAGCCCATCTCCCGGGCCTTATCTTTATTTATTCCGCCGAATTTGTCTGTAATGCCGAGAAGGGCTTTCAGATCGATTCCGTCTTTCTTTACAAAGGTATAGGAAGTCTGGTCGGTCTGGTCCCAGCAGGAAACACAGACGGCAGTTCCTCCATATTGTTGATAGAGTTCCACGGCGTACTGAGATACGTTCCCGAATCCCTGAAAGGCAGCCCGGGTATTTTTAATGTCCACTTCATGGGAGGTAAGTGCTTCCCGAAGAGTGTAGACTACCCCATAGCCCGTGGCTTCCGTGCGTCCGAGAGAACCGCCCATCCCAACCGGTTTGCCCGTGATAAAACCGGGAAATTTTGCACCCATAACTTTTTCGTATTCATCCATCATCCAAAGCATATGCTGCGCATTGGTCATCACGTCAGGTGCGGGAACATCCTGGAGAGGTCCGACATTTCGAGCGATCTGTCTGACCCAGCCCCGGCAGATCTGTTCCTGCTCACGCATGGACAGATTGTGCGGGTCACAAATTACGCCGCCCTTACCTCCGCCGAGAGGAATGTCGACAACGGCGCATTTCCATGTCATCCAGGTGGCCAGAGCGCGAACCGTATCTATTGTTTCCTGGGGGTGAAATCGAATGCCGCCTTTGCTGGGTCCCCGGGCGTCATTGTGCTGGACCCGAAACCCCTGAAAGACCTTTACACTGCCGTCATCCATCTTCACGGGGATTGTGAAGTGATACTCACGCATGGGTGTTCTCAGAAGTTCCCGAACACCGCTGTCCAGGTTTAACTGTGAAGCGACACTGTCAAATTGTTCCTGCGCCATCTTGAAGGGATTAAAGGATTTGCTCTCCATGGTGACCTCCTGTGTTCACGTGGATGGTAGCCCCCTATCATACTCCAAATTGACAGTTTGTCAATGGATTCATGACATGTGAAATTTTTCACTACATTGCTTTTTTTGTCGGGTGGAACCGGGGTAATGTTCCTCCATCCAGGCGTCAGAATAGAGCTTGCTGATATACCGATTCCCATGGTCCGGCAGGATCACGACGATTCGTTTTCCCCGGCCCCATGTGGTTGCAACTTTTTCAGCAGCCCGGATTGCCGAACCGGAAGAGCCGCCCGCAAAGAGTCCCTCTTCCCGGGCCAGACGGCGGGCCATGATAAAAGATTCTTCATCGCCAACCTGAACCATAGCATCTATGACGGAGAAATCCACGCATTTGACCAGCATGTCTTCTCCAATACCCTCAACTTTGTACACATGAGGCCGGGTCATCTTTCCGGAGGTAAAGTAATCGTAAAAGACGCTCCCTATTGGATCTACCGCGACCACCTTTATCGAAGGATTCTGATCCTTCAGATATCGAGCCGTTCCCGAGATCGTCCCTCCGGTTCCGATTCCCCCGATCAGGATGTCGATTTCTCCGGAGGTCTGATGCCAGATTTCAGGTCCGGTCGATCGATAGTGCGCCTCAACGTTATCCGGGTTATTGTATTGGTCAACGTAAAAAGCTCCCGGAGTTTCCTCTGCAATTTTTCTGGCAACGGAGTAATAGCTTTCCGGTGATTCGGGAGGCACATCGGTAGGCGTGACGATCACTTCCGCACCAAAGGCTCGAAGCTGATCGATCTTTTCCCGGCTCATCTTGTCGGGAATAGTGAAGATACATCGATACCCTTTGACGGCGGCAATCATGGCTAACGCGGCACCGGTATTCCCTGATGTATTTTCCACAATCGTTCCACCCGCCTTCAACTTCCCCTCTTCCTCTGCTTTGCGGATAATGTAAAGAGCCATTCTATCCTTGACGCTTCCCATGGGGTTCAGATATTCACATTTAGCCATCACGGTCGCTGTTGATGGGGCAATGATGGAATGCACGGTGACAAGAGGTGTCTGGCCTACGGCGTCCAGAATTGATGTTGCGAAGGTCATCGTGATCTCCGTTGAGGGGTCTCCAGCAGGGCTTCGAATTCCTTTGCGAGCGCAATTTCGTGCCTTCGTGTCGAAGAAAAGAGATCCTTTGCCGGGAAAGCTCGAAAGAGGTGAACCATCTGAGAAATCCAGGTTCGGAATGGTGTCGGGGTAAAGGCAAAAGAGGATGCAGCACGCGAGGTGTCCAGCAGGACATGGGTGCTGTTCGTTAGTGGAGAAAAGGTGGTTCCGATGGTATGGCGAAGAAGATACCCCGTTGGGATCGGTACGAACGTGGGCTTGACATCCAGTCTGTGAGCCATTGCAAGGATGGTTTCCTTCAGGGTCACAGTCTCTCTCTGTGCAAGGTTGATCCCCAGTCCATGGGTTTTCCGATCGCCAAGCCGGTCTGCAATAAAGGCTGCAATGTCATCGACATAGACAAAGCCAAAGAGATTTAACCCGTCCTCGGGGAGGATCAGCGGATGGCCATCGATAAGACGGTGGTAATAGGATGCCAGACGGCCGGTATAGTCTCTCGGTCCTGTCACGACGGGGAGGCGGATGCATGTGGATGGAAATTTCTGTTCCTCCGCCGCTCGGAGAAAGTAAAGGTCCGCCTTTCTCTTGTTGTACCCATAAGCAAATTTGCCCACATGGTCGATCGTGTCCGGCGGGTCGAGAAAGATATCTTCTTCGCGATAGGGAGGATAGTGTTTCTGATTCAAGAGGTAGACACTTGCGGAGGAAATAAATAAATAGTGACCAACTTTCCCTGAAAAGAGGCGAACCGCGAGTCTCGCATCTTTTTCCGTATACCCCGTCAGGTCCAGGACCGTGTCGAAGGTACGTCCCTTGATGGCAGCGGTAAATGCCTCTTCGTCCTCACGGTTTGCCTTTATGGAGTTTACACCCGGGATATTCAGCGGATGGTATCCCCGGTGAAGAACGGTGACATGGTGCCCACGTTCTAGAAGCGCCTGCACGCAGGCGTATCCGATAAACCGTGTCCCACCCAGAACCAGTACGTTCATCGATTCCTCCGCAGTGCATTCATCGCCTGATGGTAGGCCGACAGGAGATCCTGTCGAGAGACCATTCCTGTCATGACACCCGGGCGTTCGGGGTCGAGAACCGGCAATCGCTCCGCCCTTGTCGCCGTAAACTTCCGGAGGGCCGCATCCAGAGTCTCGTCCGGAGACAAACTGGTGAATCGATCCATTCCGAGATCCCTGGCAACAAGAATTTCCCAGACATCCCGATCGGGCAAGACCGATTTTACATCGTCCAGAGTAAAGATTGAAATCAACCGGCCCGATTCATCAACAACGGGAAATGTGGTCTGCTGGGAAGAAGTTACAACCCGAACGACCTCATCAAAGGGGGTCCCTTCATGAAGTGTGATTTCCGGAGACTGGCGAATCACGTCACGGACATGGAGTTGGCTCAGGATATCGACCGAGAAATCACCAAGATGGGCGGGTGAGTCAATCCGGGAAGGAACCTGTTGTGAAAAGATTGATTCTGAACCGGAAAGAAGGTAGGTAACCGTAACGGTAAAAATGATGGGAACAAGAAGGTCGTAGGAGTGTGACATCTCTGCCACCATGATCAAAGCGGAAATCGGTACGTTGGCCACACCGGCCAGAAAACCTCCCATTCCGACAAGAATATAACTTGTTGGATTGGAAACGAACATGGGGAACACCTGTTCCGCAGCATACCCGAATGCCCCCCCGACCAATCCGCCGATGACGACCGTCGGGGCAAAGACTCCGCCGCTCCCTCGTGATCCAATCGTGAAAGAGGTGGCCACAATTTTCAATAGAGCCAGCCCAAGCATGGCGGCAATGGTCAATTTTCCGTAAAGTGCCTGCTGAACCAGAGGGTATCCGGTGCCGATGATCTGGGGTACGAGAAGTGCGAGAAGTCCCAGGGCGAACCCACCCAGGGCGGGTTTGAGGAAGGCGGGGAGTTTCAAGGGTCCGAATACCCGGTCGTGGAAAAAATAGAACCAGCGGATGTAAAGCTTTCCCGCAAGGACCAGAAGGAGTCCGAGGACAACATAGAGCAAAAGTTCCATCGGGTGACGGAAGGCGATGGCCGGCACGTCAAAGGCCGGTTTCCAGTTTCCTGAAAGAGAACAATGCACCGAATAAGCTGTGATTGAGCTGATCAGGCAGGGAACGAGGGCATCGGTCTCAAAATCGGGTTCGGAATAGAGGATTTCCGGCCCGAAAACCGCACCCCCCAGGGGGGCGCGGAAAATGGAGCCGATCCCGCCGGCAATTCCGGCGATAAAAAGGATGTTGCGTTCTTTGGGAGTAAGACCGAAGATGTTGGAAATGACGGAACCAATTCCCGACCCCACCTGAGCCATTGGACCCTCGGGACCGGCGGACCCTCCGGAGCCGATCGTCACGGCAGAGGAGAGCATCTTCACCAGGACAACATGAGGGGGGACGCGGCTCTTCTCCCTGTGGAAGGAATGGAGAACGGAATCGGTTCCATGACCCTCGGACTCGGGTGAGAGCCATGTGACCAGAATGCCGCAGGCCAATCCTCCCAGCGTCGGGATAAGGAGGAAGAGAAAAGGCCTGAACCAGGGAAGAAATTCAGATCCCTCCCCTCCGTTTACAAAGCCGATGGTCTGAACAATCAATAATTCGTGGGTTCGCTCCATCAAAAAGACAAAGAGCGTTGTGGCAAGACCCGTAATGATCCCGACCATGACGCTGAGAAAGATCCAGCGACCTCCCACTTTGAGGGTTTGATTCATCGCAGAATAACGCCCGTTCCGTGAAATGAGATACTTTTCCCGATATCTGTGGGTGTAACGGGGACGGCGTTGTTGATGTTGCCCCCCAGATAGATCCACTTTCCGAATGGAACGATAACCGTATCCTGCCTCTGTTCGGGATCGTCCTGAACCACGACATCCACTTCTCCATCAGGCCCGATTACCCGGGCATGCTGTCCCGGTTCCAGCTTTAACTTGGCCAGTGTGTCCGGGTGAACAATCGCAAGGAGGGGTTCTTCCTGCTGATTGGGTGGTGTCACGCGGGTTTGCCATTTTCGTAGCGATGGGCAGAGGAGGATGAGGGGGAATTTTCGCTCCCGGAGAGGGGACAGGTTCCACTTGGAAATCAAAACGGCCTTCGACGATGGAGTTCGGAAGATTCCATCTGCATAGGCAACTTTTGGGGTCAGCGGATTGAGTACCATACCCTGTCGGAGACGGTCGATGGTGATTCCATGTTTCCGGAGGGGCAGAATTAGCTGGTTCATGTACCAGCCGTATGGATGAACGGGGTGGGCAAGATTCAGCCTTCGAGCCATGGCCTGGTAATAAGT
Source organism: Thermoanaerobaculia bacterium (assembly GCA_035593605.1). NCBI lineage: Bacteria > Pseudomonadati > Acidobacteriota > Thermoanaerobaculia > Thermoanaerobaculia bacterium. Next base: position 35,525 of record DAOSWS010000001.1, read on the forward strand.
GAATTCTGTCCTGCTGCTCTTTCGGGGCGGAATGACCTCTTCACAGAGCGTAATGCCAGGGTGATAAGGAGACATGACAATATCCATACGCTCCAGCATCGTGGCTGAGGGAAGAAAATGAGTGGAGCTGTCTGCTGTGTCCGTGAAAAAATGGTCCATGACTACCACGGTTGGAATATTTCGAAGCGCACGGGCAAAATAGATTCCGCCGGGCCAGTCCTGAACCGGATCCGCATGGTTGATAAAAATGACCTGGATAGGGGGATCCGATTTTTCCAGCATCGTGGGAAGCTCTGCCGGGGAAACCACTTCTTCGTGAGGATGTTCGACACTTTCCAGAAAAGCTAAATTCAGGCCCGTTTCGGGTCTGTGGAAAAAGACTCCCGATCCGGGCTGACCAATCTGTCCCGTAATGAGGGAAAGAGCGTCAATCAGACGTATGGTCTGTCCACCCCTGGGCTGTCGCACCATACCTCTGCCGGCAATGATAAATGCGGGCCGGGTTGTCGCATAGAGGCGGGCTAGATTCTCAACGACGGTGGGGGAGAGATCGGCCATTTTGCACAGTTCTTCCATGTCAAGGGATAGAACGGCGGATCGAAAGGTATCAAAATTTTCCAGCTTCCCTGAGCAGAACTTTTCGTCGTGAAGAGAGTTACGGAGAATCGATCCGGCCATGGCAAGGGCCAGAGCTGAGTCTCCACCCGGTGCGACCTGGTAATGGGCGTCCGCGTAACGGATGGAAGGGCCGACGATCGGGTCTATAAGCAGAACTTTGGCTCCGCGCTTCCGGGCCTGCTGAATGATCATATTGAAGTGAATGGCTGATTGGGCAACATTCTTTCCCCAGAGGATGATCAGCTTACTGGAAAGTACATCCATGGGATCCGACGTTTCCACCGCACCGAAGTCCTGGTGTTGACCCGTGAGGCCGGCTGCACAGTCATGATAGGGTGTAATCCGCCTCGTCCCGCCGAGGGAGCGGAAGAACAGCGTATTCAGATGCCGGGAAATACCAGGATAGGTGTCACTCTGAATGTGAAGAATGGATCGGGGACCGTATGTTTCCAGGGCGGAATGAACTCTTGAAACAATATCATCGATGATTTCATTGTGGGAAGCCACCTGCCATGTCGACCAGGTATCCATACCCTTCCGATGGGGAACCAGAATCCTGTCAGTGTGGTAAAGAACGTTTTCCAGATATAATTCCTGGGATTTGCATAATTGGCCGCGAGTATAAGGGTGTTTGGGATCCCCGGTAAGTTCCATGATGCGCCCGCCTTCCCTCCGGGCGACCATGAGGCAGGTATCCGGACAGCGTCGGGTGCAGGTTGTTTCAATTTCAGCCGTCATAGCAGGGCGTTTCGAGTGGCCTGGATGATCGACTGAATCTCTTCCGTGGACAGATTGGGATGGACAGGAAGGGAAAAGACACGCGTACAGAGGTTTTCGGTAACGGGAAGTTCGATATTACGGACAAAGGGGGCAAAGGCCTCCTGCTGATGGAGAGGGGAAGGGTAGTAGACACCGCAACCGATTCCCGCCTCACGCAGGCGCAGAATCACCGTATCCCTGGATCCATGGAGAAGGCGTCCCGTGAGGAGGTTGGGAACCGGTTCACCTTCCGGCGGGCTTACCTGCCAGGCGACCCCCTCATCTTCCATGATTGCTTCACGAAGCAACCTGTCGTGTTTCCGGCGAGCCGGGATCTGACCGTCAAAGGCGGCGAGCTGGCCGAGGCCAATCGCAGCTTCCACATCTGTCATTCGATAGTTGTATCCGAGGCATACGTGATGATAGGGTCGATCCATCCCATGGTTTCGAAGCAGACCGATTTTGTTCGCAACCTCCGCATGACGGGTCGTCACCATCCCACCTTCACCCACGAGAATATTTTTTGTGGGATAAAACGAGAAGCAGGCCGCATCACCCATCGCTGCCACTTCTTCTCCGGCATAGCGGACACCGTGGGCCTGGGCCAGATCATGAATTACCTTCAATCCGTGATTCCTGGCGAAATCCTCCACTTCCTTCACCGGAGCGGGATGGCCGAAGAGGTGAACAAGGATCAGGCCCCTTGTTCGGTCTGTCATCTGGGAAGCGGCCGATTGGATATCGAGCGTGAATGTGTCCTCCCTTACATCGCAAAAGACCGGAACACAACCTGCGAGGGCGACGGCCGATGCCGAGGCGAAAAAGGTAAAGGAGGGAACGAGTATTTCATCGCCGGGCTCGAAGAGAGCCATGATGGCCAGGTGGAGAGCCGAAGTTCCCGAGGATACAGCAAGCGCATGGTTCACCTTGAATCGTTCCGAGAAGGCGGTTTCAAATCGGTCGGTCCAGGGTCCCTGCTTCAGATTTCCCGATTTCAGGACTTCCATGGCCTGTTCAATGGATGCAGGTTCTAAACGAATGTCATAGAGTGGGATCATAGTGACCTCAATGGCCTAAGGTTATGGTACCGAATGTTGTACGCAGGTAAACTTCTCCCTTTCCTTCGGGCGTGAGGACAAAGATCCGCTTCCCGAGGGGAAAATAGGGCCGGGGCAGGATGTCTTCCATCTCCGACCGCACCGTACCAAAGACAGCTTTGGCTTCCAGATCGTGGGGAGGAGACGGGCCGATCCGGTAATGGATCTGACCATGACGCATCTTCAGAATGAATTTCTTTTCAAAGGGTCCGGTGAGAGTAATGGAACCCTTTGAAATTTCAAATCGAATATCCAGATTTCGAGGGAGTTGTACCTCAATGTCGTAGGACAGGTGACGTCTGAGGCCCCTGACCTCTCGTCCGGTCGGGATCAGAGGTTCGACGGTCAGGACTTTTTCCTGAATCCTTGTTTGCAGGGAACAATCGTGAAATCTGGGATTCGGAATATCGGATGTAATGGTCCCCCTGATGACTATTTTCCCGGACGTCGGGTTGGTGAAGAGAATATTGGCCTGATCCAGATCGAGGACAACCAGGGTTATCCCCTGCAGGGATGTGGAGAAATCAATCGGATGGCTCAGTTCGTTTTGTGCGAGCCCTGGGCAGGCGAAAAGGAGAAGCGTGCAAAGAATGAAGCCCGGAAATCGTCTCATGGGAAGAGCCTCCAGAGAAGAAGAGATGTGGGAATATTATGAGACTGGGACGGATGGCCCCAGAGAAGACCACGAGGGTCGGGTCCCTGGCTTTTGAGTGTAAACCAGAGGGCGGCGTTGAGCCCGACAGAACAGAAAAGCAGAAGGATTACGGACCGTGACCAGGCAGGTCGGGGGAAAATGGTGGTAAAGGAAGATACGAAGGGAGCAAGGATCAAAGGAAAAAAAGCAAGAAGAACCAGAAGAAGCAGAACCGGTCCGCGGATCGAAGCCCAGACGAAGCCTCCGGCAATAAAAAGGAGAAGCGGTAGAGTCCAGATGACCATCGTGAAAACTACACGTTGAAAACCATTCATGTTCAGACTGCCACAGGGAAGGCGGATCAACAGGTAGAGTGCCGTGATAAAAAAACCCGAAAAAATCAGAGCGAAAAAGATTGAAACGACAGAAACAGGAAAATTCAGGATTTCAGAAGTGAATCGAATATCATCACCCCTGAGTGTCTCTACGATGGGAAGCAAACCGCCGGTCAGGGACAGATAGAGACAGGCAAGCCTGGCAAGCAGCTGGGATATAAAGCCGGGCGGAAAGGGAAAGGCAAAGAGAAGGACCAGTGCCGTGATTGTGAGAAGAAATCCTCCCATCCAGTACCATAATGCGACAAAGGAGTTAGCGAATATGAAATTCGGGTAGTTGAGCAGAGCCAGACCATGCTGGTAGAGGGGAATATGGATTCCAATCCAGTCGGCTGAGGTGATGGCACCCAGAAGGCCATGACCCAGGGCATGAACGATCCGTCCCAGGGGTGCGAAAAGAGCCATGGCCATCAGGCCCAGAAAGAGGAATCCAAGACTGTTGCCAGCGTGGAGGCGGGATCGCCAGAGTGGTGACATATCAGAAGATGGCCGGTTCCATATAGGTTCCGAAAATGTCGCGTAAAACGTCGGAAATTTCCTGGACCGTACAGTAGCACTTTACGCAAGCAAGTATAGGAGGCATGAGATTGTCCGCCCCCTCCGCCGCCCGGCGAAGTTCGTCGAGGCAGCGGGTTACCTCCGCCCCATTGCGTTCTCTTCGGACTCGATTCAACGATTCCAGCTGTTCTCTCTCCACCCGCTCCTCGATGACGAGGGTGGGAATATTCTGCTCTTCTTTCATCTGGTAGGCATTGACTCCTACGATGAGTTTTTCGTTCCTGTCCAGAGATTGCTGGTACCGGTAGGCTGCTTCCCAGATTTCCCGCTGTGGGAATGCGGCTTCTACCGCTTCCACCATACCTCCATAGGCATCGATCTTATCGAAATAGTCGAAAGTCCCTTCCTCCATTCGGTTGGTCAGGGTTTCAACAAAGTAACTGCCTGCCAGGGGATCAATCGTATGGGCAACACCCGTTTCGTGAGCAATGATCTGCTGGGTACGCAGGGCAATGGTCACAGCATCCTCCGTGGGCAGGGCGAAGGTCTCGTCCATAGAGTTGGTATGGAGCGATTGAGTCCCTCCCAGGACTCCGGCAAGAGCCTGAATCGCCACACGAACCACATTGTTGTAAGGCTGCTGGGCCGTGAGGGAGCATCCCGCCGTCTGCGTATGAAATCGAAGACGCCAGGAATCCGGGTGTCTGGCACCGTACCGCTCCTTCATGACGCGGGCCCAGATTCTCCGGGCGGCGCGATACTTGCCTATCTCCTCAAAAAAATCATTATGGGCATTAAAGAAAAAGGATAATCTCGGTGCAAAGGCGTCCACATCAAGACCTGCGCGGACTCCATACTCCACATATTCCATTCCGTCCCGAAGGGTAAAGGCCAGTTCCTGCAGGGCCGTAGATCCGGCTTCACGGATATGGTATCCCGAAATGGAAATGGTGTTGAACTTGGGAACACGCTCTGCGGCAAAGGCAAAAACGTCTGTTATCAGGCGCATCGAGGGCCGCGGAGGGTAAATGAACTCTTTCTGTGCAATATATTCCTTCAGGATATCGTTTTGAATGGTTCCTGAGATGCGCGTATAGTCGGCCCCCTGTTTTTCCGCCACTGCGAGGTACATGGCAAAGGCAATGGGTGCCGTAGAATTGATCGTCATTGAGGTCGTAACACGCTCCAGATCGATGCCCTCAAAGAGGGTTTCCATATCCGCCAGCGTATCAATGGCAACTCCGCAACGCCCGACTTCTCCCCGGCTGAATTCGTCGTCGGAATCATATCCGTACAGTGTGGGCAAATGAAAGGCGACGGAAAGCCCTGTCTGACCGTGCTTTAAGAGATAGTGAAACCTCTCGTTGGTGTCCCGGGCTGTGCCGAAACCGGCAAACTGGCGCATGGTCCACAGCTTTCCCCGATACATGGTGGGATAGGGACCCCGTGTAAAGGGGAAATGGCCGGGAAACCCGAGATCTTGAAGGTAATCCAGATGGGACACACTGTCCGGTGTAGCAAGGATGGGAACGTCCATTCCCGATACGGTCGTGAAATCCTTTTTCCATGGTGGCCGCTGTTCAAAGGTGGGTTCGAGGGATTCGGCTGTCCATCGGTTTCGAGCCTCGGAAATCTCCTGATGATCATCTTTCTTCTGATCCGGTTTTTTGGGTATATCCATGCAGCTATTGTAACAGAAAGAAAGTGGATCCGATAAGGGATCTCCCTTATAAAATCAACGACATTGTGAATCCGGCGGCTCTCACAATCCGAAGTAAATTCATGGAGGTATGGAGGAGAGGATCCCTTCGTTTATTTATCGAAAGGTGGCAATTTCCTCAAGGGATTTTCTGGAAATATCCGGCACGTGCGTATCCGGTGCGGGATATCCGGTCACGAGCACCATGAGAGGTCTTTCATTATCCGGCCGATTCAGTATACGGTTGAGAAATCCCATCGGGCTTGGTGTGTGAGTCAGACATGCCAGTCCGGCGTTATGAAGAGAAGCAATCAGGAATCCTGTCGCAATACCCGTTGATTCCTTTGTGTAATAGTGCTTGATGGTCTCTCCATCCTGGCCTTTTCCGTGGATGATTTCAAAGATAACGATGAGAACGGGAGCTTCCTCAAGAAAGGGTTTGGATGCATGGGTACCGAGATGTTCAATGGCCTTAAGCCATGCCTCCGGGGCCCGGGATGTGTAGAACTCTCGTTCCACCTCTTCCGCGGCAAGCCGGATTTCACGGCGGATTTGAGGGTCCTGGACAACCTCAAAATGCCAGGGCTGCTGATTGGCTCCGCTGGGAGCGGTCCCGGCAGTGCGGATACAGGATTCAATGACTTCTTGAGGGACCGGTTTCGTATCGAAGGATCGCACCGATCGTCTCTGGTTCATGAGGGAATAAAACGCCTTCGCTCGCTCGATCTGTTCCTCTTGAGAATATCTTCGGTGATCCGGTAGTGGAATCATCCCTGGTCTGGACATGGTGGTCTCCCTCTTTGAGACGGTAGCGACATTATACGTCAGGTTAGACGCTGAAACGGATCGATAAAATGTCACCGTCCTGAACGATGTAATCTTTCCCTTCGAGTCGAAACTTCCCTTTTTCTCGAATGCTCCGTTCACTCCCGAGCTCCACCAGGTCTTCATAGCGGAAACATTCTGCACGGATGAATCCGCGGGCAAGGTCACTGTGAATCGTACCCGCTGCGTCTTTTGCTGTCAGCCCGCGACGCAGGTTCCAGGCCCTGACCTCATCGGGCCCGACCGTGAAGAAGGAAATATACCCCACCGTCTCAAAGATAAGCCGTACGGCTCGATCTTTTGCCGAAACACTGATGTTGAGATCGTCCATGAACATCTGTCGATCTTCCTCGTCTTCCATGGTGGCAAGATCCCTCTCAAAGAGGCCGGCACACTCTTCCGACGGATACCGTTCGTTCAGGCGACTCAGAAGACCGGGGTTTTTTCCAAAGGAGTCTTCCGATGAGTTGACCAGAACCATGAGGGGCTTTTGAGTAAGAAATCCAAATCCACGAAGATCGCCGGTGGGGGGCGTTTCCGAACTGCGCAGAGGTTTTCCCTCCAGGAGATGATCTCTGAATTCGGACAGGAATCTCTCTTCGGCTGCAATGTCCTGGCTCTTTTGGCCTCGTTTTTTTGCTGCTGCAATCCGATCCAGGCGATTCTCGACAAGGATCGAATCGGACAGGATCATTTCCTCTTCAATTTGACTCAGATCCTTTACGGGATCGGCTTCCGCACCCAGGGGGTCGGGAAAATTCCGCAGAACGACACAGAGTGCATCGGCCATGCGCATCTGAACAAGCTCGGAAGGAGACCATAGGCCGCTTCCTTCCTCTTCAAGACCTCGCGTGACATCCACCATCTCCACCACGGCCGGGGTGGTTTTGCGAGGGCGATACATGGCAGAAAGCGTCTGAAGTCGCTCGTCCGGGACCTTAACCACGGCACGTGGAGGCTCTCCGGATTTTCCGGAATAGGAGGACGGGTCGATATTCATTCCCGTCAGAGCGCTGAATATGGTAGTCTTTCCGGAACCGGGAAGACCCATAAGGACGACTTTCATTACTACCTCCAGTAAATTTGAGCATGGAATCAACGTCAGAAGCACATACCCGGGCGCGACATCATACCACAGGAATCACTCGGGGTCCTCCTTTTCCAACGTTTCTTCCCGGAAGCCCGTATATAGAGATGACCTCATACGAACCTCCCTCTCAGGCCCGTCGATTTCGACGGGTTTTTTTTATTTAAGCCCGATTTCCTTTCCAAGGACCAGACCGTCCGGTCGTGGCTCCCAATCGAGCTCACGGGAAACAGCGTACGTCTCGTAAATGTTGGCCAATGGAATCATGGGAGCATCCATGATGACCCTTTCTTCAATTTTTTGAAGAAGGGTCAATCTTTTTCGATCATCCATCGCATGGTACGCATCGTGAATAAGCCGATCCACCTCCGGATCTGCGTATCCGAAAGTATTGGAAGCACCGTGGCTTGAAAAGAGGCTGTCCAGCGTGAAGAGTCCGTTTCCGAATCCACTCACGTGGCCCGTAAAGTAACAGGCAGCCTCGCCGTTCAACATCGAAGTCAGGAGTTCATTCCAGGGCACCAGTTTTACGGACAGGTCAATGCCGATCCTCGAAAGCTGTTCGGAAACCATGGTCATGGTGCGCTCTCCCCTTCCGGCAGTCAGGACGGTCAGGTGGACGGGGAGGGGCAGCCCGGATTCTGAAAGGCTTTTCCGGGCCTGTTCCGGATCATAGGTACACGAAAGGCCGGGGTGGAAGCCATAGGCATGAAACGGGACAGGTTGACATGTGGGAAGAGCACGATGACCATATCGCTGCTGGACCAAAGATTTGCGGTCGATACCCAGAAAGATGGCTTTGCGGAGTTCCGGGGAAGTAAAGGGCGATTTTGCAATATTGAACCCAATATAAATCACGGTGAGTCCCAGAGATTCCCGCGGGAGAAAATCGGGATGGGGCTTCTCCAGCAATCGAAGAGCGTCCCGGAAAATATATTTTCCTGATCTGCCCGAGAAGTCCGCAAGTGTCCTGTCAGAGTCCAGGAGGAAAAAGGTTAGCGTGTCGATGTCGGGACAGCCCGCCCAGTAATGGGAGAAGGCCGCAAGCTGCACTTCGTTTTCAGACAGTTTTTTTACCCTGTAGGGACCGGTTCCTGTGCTACCTTCCATGTCGTCCGCAGGCAGGATGGCACCGGCGGTAAGAAGATGAAGGAGACCGCTGAAGGGTCTGGAGGTCGTTATGGTTACCGTTCCCGGCTCAGTGGCCGTTACCGTCTGAATGATCTTGAATTCCTCACTGAGGATGTGGTCCTTCGCATTGACCATATGCTGAATCGACGTCACCACGTCTTCGGAAGTCATGGGGCTTCCATCGTGAAAATAGACATCCTTTCGGAGCCTGAATTTCCAGGTCACATCAGAAAGGGTTTCCCATGATGTAGCCAGGAGAGGAATGATTTCCATGGTCGGGGAATACCCGACAAGGCCCTCGTAGATGTTGGAAGTAACCAGGGCTGTTTCCTGGTCGTTCGGAATCGGGGAAAGATCGAGAATGGGGGTTGAAATGGCTATGTGAACATCAACCGGGGAACGTGAACACCCCGGGACGATGATGCAACATAACACCAGGAGAAACCGTCTCACCATCATTACCTTTGATTGTATAGGAATGGAAGGAGAAGTCAACCGAAGATCAGGGAGTACCTGCAGTACATCAGGAGTGAATCTGTCGTACCATCCGTTGACCTGAGAGGGTCAGAATTCCTTCCTTTAACGTTACTTCGTGGTGCTGGGTCTCTCCACTGCTGAAATCGAGGATGAGACGGTTTCCGGTGAAAGGGTTGTAGCTGATGTTCCATCTGCCTTTCAGTTCGTCGGCATGTCCCGTGAGCTTTTCCTTGACCACGGACAAAATACCCCCGATCCCATGCCCTTTTAGTGAGAAGGTCCCATCATCGTGAATCTGAATATCGAAACCGCTTCCGTCCACCGACTTCCAGTAGCCTGCAAGGTCTTCCTCGTGAACCGGTTTCTGGATGACGATGGCCAGAGTGGCTGTCAGGATAATCAAAAATCCGATCAAAGCAATCCACACGGTGCGCATAAGTTCCTCCATTATTATTGTGTCATAGGCTATGATAGAGAACAAGCATCATGGTTCGCGGGTCACATCATCAGGACAATGACTTCGACTCAGGCGGGCCGACAGCGACGTTTCGACGGAGGTGTTCGTAATGGAAGAAGGCAGATTCATCCAGAATGAAGTATTCATCCTTCTCTTCACCATCCTCACAGCCATCGGCGCTATTGTTGGATTGGTTGCATGGGTGCGAAAACTTCGCAGAAGTGCGGTGCGGGAAATGCAGGAACGAATTGGAAGTATTCCTGTCGTTCGAAAGGATCCATGGGCCAATTTTTTTGGCCTTAAAAGTAAAGGAGGAAAACAGATCCGGGGAAATGGGGCTCTGGCTCTCACGACTTCCAGTCTGATCTTTGTCATGGCGCTTCCCAGGAGGTCTGTTGTGATTCCCCTTGAGAAAATATCAGAGGTCTCCCTCGTTCGCTCCCATTGCGGGAAGTCGATCCTGCGCCCGATTCTGCGGGTCGCATTTCAGACCGATTCAGGCCCGGACTCGGCCGCGTGGGCTCTTCGTGATCCGGAGGAGTGGGCAAAGATGATTACAGAAACCCTTCAAAGGAATTCGAGATGGTCTCCGGCTATGGAAGAGACATGATCCTGTCCAGGATCATTATTTTCTGCCAGATCTTACGAGAAAGACCTGTAGTGAGATTCTCCAGTTCATCCACAGCCCGAAGGGTTGCAGGATCATCAAAATTCTGGATATAGAGCGCGCCGACCTTGGAGATCAGGGCAAGCATTTCACTGCAGTAATCCAGATAGCGCGTTAATTCGTATGGAGTCATTACCCTCCGGGGAGAGGAGGGCGTATGGACTGCATGGGGCTTGATCTTCTCCGGGTCCTTTGTCAGCTGATGCATATCGATGATGTGGGCCATGGATCGGAGCTCGTGGATGGCCCGCAGCACCTTTTTCCGCTTGATCCTGCTTTCCCAGGAGATGAGAAAGAAGATTCCGATGCCGAGAAAAATGAGATCATTGACCGCCGCTTCAACGGCGGAGAGAAAGTCCAGAAGCTGAATGGATTCCATCTGAAGATCGAGCCTTGACACCATTCCTGCCAGAGCAAGACCCATGAGAGAGATACAGAAAAAGACCGCACTCCTAAGCCACAGGTTCGGTCGACGCAACCAGTTGTTCGATTGTGCCGCCTCTGCAACCAGGATCTGAAGCTCATGGGCAACGCGGGAAAGTCCTGATTCTTTAAACCGCTCTTCAATCCGAAGACGAAGGAGATTCGATGTGTCCTCAATTCGAGAGGGATCGAGCGATCGATACATGACCTACCCTTCTCCCGTCTGACGGAACGAGATGTTCACGATATCCAACTCCCTGCCCCCGGTGACTTTGAGGGGTGCTGAACATTCGGGACATACAAAGAACCACGATCCCGGGAGTCTGACCTTGACCTCTCCGCAGGATGGGCAAAACTGCCGGGACGGACAGAATTGGATGTCGAGACGGCTCCCTTCATCGGGTCCTTCCCTTGTGAGAGCTTCCCAGGCAAAATTGAGAAGGTCGGGTTCAACGGCTGAAAGTTCCCCGACTTTGATCCGAACGACATCGATACGGCCGGGGCGCAGATGGAGAACCGACCCTGTGCAGATTGAGTAGATTTCGGAAGCCACGCTCATTTCATGCACGGGAAGGTTGCCCGTCTGAATTGTGAAGCCAGTTTCGAACCTTTTCGTCTACGATATCTACAATTCTCGGAAGAGCAGCCTCGACATCCGGGGTGAGACCTTCAATCATTGTCGCCATATCCTCAACTTCCACGGAGATAATCACAAAGGAGTCTGGAAAGGATACGTCAAGCTGCCTGGCTGCTTCAATCATTTCCGGAAGCCCGGCGTAGTGGGGGGATGGGGAGAGAACACGGCCCAAACGGGAAGGATCGAGCTCTCGCACTGTCCCTGGAGGATGTTGCCCCGTCTGAATTGCATCGATCAGGATGGCATATCGGTATCCGATGAAATGATCCATGAGGGCCATTCCATGTTCGGCGCTCGACTCCAGGTCCGCAACCGACGAGAAGTGGCGTTCCAGAATATCGATGGCCCGCACTCCGATTCCATCATCCCGAAACAGGGGATTCCCCAGACCCAGAATCAGAATCTCAGCCAAGGCGGATTCCTGAGTCCATCCCGATCATCGAAGGCTGCTCTACAGGTGAAAATTCATGAATCATAAAGAGATTATACCTAATCCTGAGGGTACAAGATTACAATTTGAGTACAGCAGGAATCGAAGGCGATACTTGTATTACCGGTGAATCTGTCGAATCTCTCTTCCCCGGGTATCCCGGATGGTGATAAGTAACGGCATCTGGCCCGGCAGAGAGTGGGTCCCGCAGGCATGGCATGGATCGTAGGCCCGAAAAGCCATTTCGACCATGTTCAACAGTCCGTCATTGACGTTACCCTTCTTGATCAGACCCTTTGCGGCTTTATCCACACCCATGGCGATCCGTGCCGCGTTATTTTGCGTGGCGACGATCAGGTTGGCCTTTTTCATGATTCCGTGCTCATCCGTCTCATAGTGGTGAAAGAGTGTTCCCCGGGGAGCTTCAACAACACCATATCCTACGGTTGGAGTCTCCGTGGGAATGGTCCGGACCTCGCTGGAACGAATTTCGGGATCGTGAGAAAGCTCCTTTAGGCGCTCTGCGGAATAGAGAAGCTCAATCAGCCTTGCCCAGTGATTGGCCAGCGTGAAATGAACCGGCCTACCTCCAAGGGTTGACATATACTCCTCGTAGGCCTTTTGAGCCTCCGGGGTGGCCATCCCATCTGCTGCGTTGAGCCTGGCCAGAGGGGCCACCGCATAGATTCCACTTTCCTTTCCGTCAGTAAACCCTTTCCAGCCCACCTCTTTGAGGAATGGAAACTTGATGTATGACCAGGGCTCCACATGCTCGGCCACGGAGTCGAGATAATCCCGCGGAGAAAATTTCCTGAATTCCTTGCCGTCGGGATCGACGACCCGGATCTGTCCGTCATAAAAGTTGACTGCGTTATTTTTATCCACCAGGCCCATGTAGTACGTTTTATGGGTATAGGTGTCCGAAGTAATGACGTTAACGTAATCGGCATTTGAAAGGACGATGTCACGGAAGGCCTGAAGCGAAAAGAGACCGAATTCGATTGTGTGATCCGCAGCCTGTTTTACCCCTGCGATGATTTCGTCCGTGAGGGGCTTCGAAATGCCGCCCGGGAGACCAAAGACGGGGTGGATGGTCTTTCCGGCAATCTGTGTCATCAGATCCCTGAGTTCTTTTCTGGCTCCTATGACCTTCTTTCCGACCTCCAGCCCGACTTTCCCTAAGACGCCCAGGATGTTTCTCTCTGCTTTGGGGGCCTGCGGGCCCACGATGAAATCGGGACCTCCCAGGAAGTAGAAATGGAGGGCATGGTCCTCAACCATGAAGATGTTATAGAGAAGCTCGCGGATCTTTTTGGCTGCGGGAGGTGGTTCCACACGATAGAGGTCATCCAGAGCCTTGGTCGCCGCCATATGGTGTGCCGTCGGGCAGACACCACATATCCTGGGAGTGATCTGGGGCATGGCCTCGCAGGGCCGGCCCTCCGCGAATTTTTCAAATCCCCTGAACTCCGGAACCTGAAAGTAGGCATGGTTTACATCTCCTTCGTCGTTCAGGAAGATATGGATCTTTCCATGCCCTTCAAGGCGTGTGATGGGGTCAACGATAATCTCTCGTCCCATGGAATTCTCCTTCAGTGGTTTCTGCGGTGAAACAGCAGGGAAGCCGGAACGCTGTATCGATAAAAAGTTCCTTCGGGATCCACGAGTTTGGACAGCGCCTCTTTCGCCCTGGATTCATCATCGATGTCCAGGACGGAAGCGAGAAAGGCCAGGGCCTTGGCGCCATAGTCCTTTACCCGGCTTGTTGGTCCGAGGCATCCCGTACAGGGCATGTTTCCGTCAATACAGGGAGTGTCGCATCCAGCCCGTGTCACCGGTCCCATGCAGACCAGGCCCTGTTCCAGGAAACACTTCTCCTGATCGATGATGACTTCTTGGGGTCTCTTCAGATTCTCGATCATCAGCTTGTCGGGCTTGGTATCCTTTCGGCCGCATTCATCGCATTGAGCAATGTCGGGAGCAAGAACCGTTCCTCTGGGGGGAAGTTTGCCGGAGAGGATCGCCCCCAGGGCGTCCTTGATCAGACGAACCGGGGGAGGACATCCGGGAATGTAATATTCGACGGGAATGGTCTGGTCAAGGGTTTTGCAGCCTTCAAGAAAATGGGGAAGCGTAACGGTTCCTTCCTTTACATCCAGAGATTCAGCGGGAAGGATCCCATCGTGATTGGCTGTACTGGGAGTTTCTTTGTATGCACGGTTCAGTAGCGATTCGCGATCGTAAAGGTTTCCGAGACCGGGAATGCCTCCCGTATGGGCACAGCTTCCAAAGGCTATAACCGCCTGGGCTTTTCTTCGGAGCAGGTGCACCATCTCCTCCTGTTCCGACGTACAGATGGCTCCATTGATAAAAGCTACAGCAAATTCGCCGTCCGCCATGGCCTCCACGTCGCTGCGCTTAAAATCGAGGGCAACCGGCCAGAATAGGATATCTACGGCCGCCACCACATCCAAGACACCTTCCGCCAGATCGACAACCGTTTCTTCACAGCCTCCACAGGAGGCACACCAGTAAAAGGCGACCTTAGGCTTGGACATGAACTCCCTCCTCTCCATGAGTGCTTGGAACTGGAATGTCCGGCAGGCCAAGGGGACCCAGCTCCCGTACCGTTTCCGTCATCGTGTTAATGACCTCCTGGACCTTGTGCCCCTCGGAGGCCGAAATCCACTCCAGCCGAAGCCTGTCTTCCTCAATTCCGAAACCTTTCAACAGTTCCTTCAGGACGATGACACGGCGCATGCATTTGTAGTTTCCTTCCTGGTAGTGGCAGTCTCCGGGGTGGCATCCTCCAATCAGAACACCATCGGCACCTTCACGGAATGCCGCCAGGACGAATTGGGGATCGAGACGACCGGAGCACATGATCCGAATGACCCGGACGTTGGGTTCATACACCATGCGTGCAGTTCCGGCAAGATCGGCTGCCGTATATGTGCACCAGTTACAGAAGAAGGCCACGATTTTGGGCTCAAAGGTTTTATCGTCAGACATAGTTCAGCACCCCCTTGATCTCGTCGAAGATGAGAGAATCCATGAAGAGATGTTGCTGGGCCGCCCCGGAGGGACAGGCCGCAACGCAGGTCCCGCACCCCTTGCAGAGAGCCTCGTTAATCGTAGATTTCTTCTTTTCCCCTTCATAGGTGATCGCGCTGTAGGGGCAGAGGGGAACACAGGTTTTGCACCCTGAACATAGATCCTCTTCCACCCAGGCGGTATTGGGCTCCAGGGTTACATACCCCCGATCGATCAGGGCCAGAGCCATGGAGGCTGCGGCTCCAGCCTGAGCTACCGTTTCCGGAATATCCTTGGGTCCCTGACAGGTTCCCGCAAGAAAGATTCCATCGGTAAAGGTGCTGACTGGAGCGAGCTTGGGGTGCTGTTCAAGGAACCATCCCTCCTGGCTGCAGGAAATGTTAAAGAGCCGCCGGACATCTTCGGCGTCCGGGCGGGCTTCGAGTCCCACGGCAAGGACGACCATATCCACCGGCACACGTCGAACCGATCCGACCAGCGTGTCCTCCGCGCGAATCACGAGTTTTCCCTTTTCCTCATCGGTTACGGCCCAGTCGGTCACCTCGGCTACCCTGCCTCGGACAAAGTGAGTTCCCTCTTCCTTCAGACGGTCGTAAAATTCTTCATACCCTTTTCCTGGCGTCCGCATATCGATGTAAAAGTTGTACACCTCCGCTCCCGAACGCTCTTTGACCAGGTGGGCCAGCTTCAGGGAGTACATGCAGCAGACTTTGGAACAGTGCGTATTATATCTGTCGTCGCGGGAGCCCACACAGTGGATGATCCCGACCCGTCTGGGAGCACCCCCGTCTTTTAAAAAGACCTTGCCCCCGGTGGGACCGGACGCGTTGAGCATCCGTTCCATGTCAAGGCTCGTGAAGACATTGGGAAGCTTGCCATACCCGTATTCGGGGATTCGCTTCGCGTCGAATGTCTGGAATCCCGTGGCAAGGATGATGCTTCCCACATCAACCTCCTCGAAAGAATCCTCCTGTGTATGGTTAATGGCTCCCGGTTCGCATACCGATTCGCAGACCTTGCATTCTCCCGTCTTGAAATGGATGCAGGAGTCCCGATCGATCACGGGCATGTGGGGTACAGCCTGCATGAAGGGAATGTGTATCGGGGTGCGCGGACCCAGAGGAAGGACTTCTCGAACGGCCACTTCCTCGTTCTCAATCGTAATGCAGTTTGTCGGGCAGACATAGGCACAGGCACCGCAGGCAATGCATTGCTCCGAAGTTCGGTCGTATGCTGTAGAAACGTATCGTTTCGGTCCCCGGTTGAAGAAACTGAGTACATTCGCACCGACAACATCCGAGCACACGCGAACGCATAACCCGCAGAGGATACAGTCGTCATCCCCCCGGCCGAACCTCGGTTCCACGATGCCATACTCTTCCGCCAGTTCTTCAAGAATGGCAACATGTCCCGACTGAGCCATAAGCCATTCCAGGATTAATTTACGATTTCTCCTGACGCGGTCTGTATCGGTCAGAACTTCCAGACCCTCTGTCACAGGATAATTGCAGGACGTGACAATTCTTGTTCGGTTTCGGATCTTTACTTCGACACCGCAGATACGGCACGCCCCATAGGGTTCAATGATGGGGTGGTGACAGAGTGTGGGAATCTTGATCCCCATCTTTTCCGCCACGCTGAGAATTGTAGCCCGTTCCGGTGCTTCGGTCTGGATTCCATTGATCGTTAACGTAACTGTTTTCATGGCCGTCCCCCTTACGCGTGCATGACGGCGTCCCGTTTGCAAACCTCAACACAGGCACCGCACTTGATACATTTGCTCTCAATAATGGAGTGGGCTTGCTTCACCTCACCAAGAATTCCGTTTGTCGGGCAGGCACGAACGCATGCATGGCACCCGTCGCACCGGTCCGGATTGATGTAGTAAGAAATCAAATCCTTGCAGACACCACCGGGGCATTTATGGTCCTGAATATGACATTCGTACTCGTCCCTGAAATAGCGGATGGTCGTGAGTACCGGATTCGGAGCAGAGGTGCCCAGGGCACACAGACAGCAATCCTGCATGACTTCGCCCATCTCCTCCAGGATTTCTACATCACCATCCCTTCCCTTACCTTCGACAATCCTGTCCAGAATTTCCGTGCTTCGTCGAAGGCCTTCCCTGCACGGGACGCATTTTCCACATGATTCGTCTGCAAGAAATTTGACGAAAAATCGAGCTGAATCCACAAGACATGTGCCTTCGTCCAGTATGACCATTCCCCCGGACCCCATCATGGTTCCGGCATCATTCAGACTGTCGAAATCGACGGAACGATCAAGGAACTGTGCCGGGAGAAACCCTCCGGAAGGTCCTCCGGTCTGTACGGCTTTAAAATCTCTTCCCCGGGGGATGCCACCTCCGATGTCGTAAATGATTTCTCTGAGCGTGATTCCCATGGGTACCTCAATCAATCCCGTATTGTTCACGGTTCCAGACAGGGAAAAGACTTTGGTTCCCGTGCTTCCTCCCCACGGGTTTTCACTGACGTCTCCCGTTCCCATTGAGGTAAACCATGAAGCTCCGCGCAGAATGATCAGGGGGATATTGGCGAGAGTTTCAACGTTATTGAGCAGGGAGGGGCCATCTTTATATCCATACTCAACCGTATGAATATACTTAGCCCTCGGCTCACCTACCTTTCCCTCCAGAGATGCCATAAGCGCTGTTGACTCGCCACAGACGAAGGCGCCGGCTCCCTGAACGATCTTAATGTCGAACTCAACTTTCGTGCCAAGAATGTTTTCACCCAGAAGTCCGAGGGCCCGTGCCTGCTCGAGGGCTTTTTCCAGTCGCTTTCTTGCCAGGGGGTATTCCTGGCGTACATAGACGAAACCCCTGCGAGCCCCTACAGCGTAAGCCGCGATGGTCATTCCCTCAATCACTGCGTGGGGATCGCATTCGATAATACTTCGATCCATAAAGGCACCAGGATCTCCTTCGTCTGCGTTGCAGATTACGACCGGTTCGATCGGGCGCTGGGTTAGAGGCTTTGTAAAACGGTCTCCTCCTGCTTCTTTTGTCAGCTGTTCCATACGCTCGGCGTTCTGTTTTTTGGCCGCATGACGGCATGTTTCCCATTTAATACCTGCCGGAAAGCCACCACCCCCCCGTCCCCGCAGAGCAGAAGCTTTAATCTCGGAAATGACATCCTCCGGGGTCATTTCCGTGAGGGCTTTCGCCAGGGCCATGTACCCGTCCGCTGCGATATAGTCCTCAATTCGTTCTGGATCGATCAGACCCCGGTTGCGCAACACAACAATTTTCTGTTTTGCAAAGAAGGGGATTGTATTCAGTGTGGGAACGGGTGCAGTCTCGTCGGGTGGGGTATAAAGAAGTTTTTGGAGAGGTCGACCCTTGAGGAAGTGCTCCTCAACAAGGATAGGTACGTCCTTGGGTGTGACTTTGCAATACAGGACGCCATCGGGCTGAACGATCACAATCGGCCCTTCGGCGCAAAATCCCTGGCAACCCGTCGCGATGACCTGAACTTCCTCTTTCAGGCCCTTTCGTTCAATCTCACGCTCCATATCCAGCTTCAAATTGAAGGAACCGCTGGATACACAGCCGGTACCTCCACATAAGAGAACATTCATTCGGTAGGGCATCGCTATTCCTCCTTACCCCGTGGTCTCACTGCCAACTCCGAGAGCATATTCCTGAACGATGGCGCCTCCAAGGATATGGTCTCGGAAAATCGTGACGATTTTTTCTCCGGTAAGGTCCACGTATTTGACGGGAGCGTGGCCCTTGATCTCCACCGTAGCCATCGGTTCGCGGCTGCAGAGACCGGCACAGCTTGATGACGTCACAATGACGTCCGTTACGTTTTGTGCCTCGATTTCTTTCATGAGAGCATTCAGCACATCCCGGGCACCTGCTGCGATTCCACAGGTCCCCATATGGACAATGATTCGAGCCCGTGCGGCACCGGAACGGACCGTCATCTGTCTCCTGTGCTGCTCCTTGATCTTCTTTAAATCCTCAATCGTGATCTTTCTGAGTTCCATGTCAGGCCTCCTCTCCCGCCCGATCCGTTTCTGCTTTCTTTCGATACCGTTCTACAATTTTGGGAACCTGAGCCTGGGTAACCTTCCCGATTACATCCAGACCCACCGTGACAACAGGAGCAAGTCCGCAGCAACCGGGACAATTGATCGTATGGAGGCTGAAGAGTCCATCTTTGGACCGCTGGTTTTCCTCGATCCCAAGCTCCCTGGAAAAGGCGTCCACCAATTTGGGAGCTCCCAGAACATAACAGGCAGTACCCATGCAGACGTGAATCGGATATCGGCCAACCGGTTCGAGGCTGAAAGCACGGAAAAAGGTCGCAATGCTTAAGACGCGCGTGAGCGGGACACCGACCCGGTCTGCCACTTTCTGAATCAAAGGCTCCGGAAGATGGTAGAACTCATCCTGGCAGTCAAGCAGGATGGCGATGATATTTTCAATGTCCGCGTCATGTTTGTTGATGATTTCGTTTACTCTGGCTAGGTCGACCATATTGCCTCCTTTAATTCTTCGGAGATTCGCCGGAAGGAGGATCGGTGATGGGAATGACCCTTGCCAGGGGGGGAGTCTGACCGATCGTCAGGGCTCCCTTTCGAATGACCCGGGTTTCGGGGATCATCTTGGCGGGGCAGGCCTCCCAGCACGCTCCACAGCCGGTACATTTGGTCGTGTCGACATAGCGTGATTTATGTCGAATTCTTACCTTGAAATTTCCAACGTAGCCCGATACTTCCTCAACTTCCGAATAGGTCATGAGATTAATTCCGGGGTGCTTGTCAACCTGGACCATTTTGGGAGTAAGAATGCAGGCAGAGCAGTCCAATGTGGGAAAGGTCTTGTCGAACTTGGCCATGTGGCCACCGATCGAGGATTCCCGTTCCACCAGGTAAACATTCTTTCCGGAATCAGCGAGGGTCAGGGCAGCCTGTATCCCTGCAATACCGGCACCCACAACCATGACATCGGGATGAACATCCACCTTTCGAACTTCCAGGGCTTCATGGCCGGCCACGCGGTACACGGCTCCTGCGACGAGGGCCATGGCCTTCCGGGTAGCCTTTTCCGGATCACGGGTGACCCAGGATACATGTTCACGAATATTGGCCATCTGAAAGAAGAAGGGATTTTTCCCGGCGTCCCCCAGGGCACGACGAAACGTGGGCTCGTGCATAAGCGGAGAACAGGATGCAACGACGACACGGTCCACGCCATGATCGCGGACATCATCCTTGATCGTGACCTGGCCCGGATCCGAACACATGAATTTGTACTCTCGAGCTACAGCGACGTGGGGAAGGGTGGATGCGAATTTCACAACTTCTGTCACATCCACTTTGCTGGCAATGTTGATGCCGCAATGACAGATATAGACTCCGATTCGAGGTTCACTTCCTCCGTTACCCTTGGACATGGACGCCTCCCTTTGTGTAGGTCGACATCGAGAACGGAACAAATAACCGCTTGAATCCCAGCTTGCTTTCGGGAATTCCCAGAGCCAGACCGATTAGTTGACTGAAAAATACGACGGGGATCGTGATGTCCTCGCCATAGGCTTTATTGATTTTTTTCTGAAAACACTCCAGGTTGAACTGGCAGAAGGGGCAGGCCGTGGCAATGACATCGGCCCCGCGTTCCTTTGCCTCCTTGAGCAGGATGTAATTCAGGCGCATCCCAACCTCATCCAGTGTCCCCATGAGCGATCCACCGCAGCATCGTGTCTTCAGGGGCCAGTCAATGGTTTCCGCTCCCAGCGCCGAAAAGAGCCGGTCCATGGAAGTGGGATTGACTGGATCGTCAAAGGTTGCATAGGGACGAACCAGGAGGCATCCATAATAGGAGGCCACCTTCAGAGGGGCCAGAGATCGTCTTGTCTGGCTCTTTAGCCGTCCGAGGTCGTATTCATTCAGAAAGACATCCAACGGATGGCGGACTCCCGTCGATCCCGTATAAGATAATCCTGCTTCATCCAGAGCTCCCATGACGGTAGTATGGACTTCTGGATATTCATTGATGTAATGCTGGGTTTTGTTCAGAACCATGTAGCATGCGCTGCACGGTGTAATGAGTGCGTTCACATCCTTGTCTCCGACAGCAAGCTGTGATTCAGCGATGGCCAGATTTCGGGCCGCAAGACCAAAGGCCTTGTACTCATCAATGGCCATATATGCAGTCGCCCCGCAGCAGTTCCAGTCCTCAAGCTCTTCAATTTCGATGTTCAGATGCCTCCAGACGGCAAGGAGGGATTCCCTGTAAGCTTTGGACGTGGTTTTCTGGGTACAGCAGCACCCCGGATAGACCAGGTATTTCATAGAGCCTCCTTTACGGGAAACCGGAGCACGGCGGCCCGGCGATCCAGGGCGGTCAGGAGACGTTTCAGCTGTTTCCGGTTTTTGATTGTGTCCTGGTTCATAGCCATTCTGCCCTTCAGGAAGAGCTTCAGCCCCAGGAAAGATTTTCCAATGTGCTTCAAGGGATTCGTTTTGAGGTACATCCTCATGACAACCCTGCCCTCACTCATCCTGCCGTGCTTGGCGACGCTGGCGAAAAATTCTTTCGCCAGGACGGGAATCGTGAACCCCGGTGGATGGGTTTTTTCCCGGATTGCCTCCCGCTTGAGGTTGTACATCAGATCGGTGATTTTGATCTCCTTCGGACAGGAGGCCGTGCAGGAGTAGCAGGAGGCGCAAAGCCATATCGTAAAGGATTTCAACACTTCATCTCGAAATCCTTCCCGAACCATTGCAATGATCCGTCGGGGCGTGTAGTCCATGTAAATGGAGAGAGGGCAGGTGGCACTACACGTCCCGCACTGAATGCATTTAGACAGGGTTTCACCACCGGGCTTACTTGTGAATTCTTTAGCAAAACTGGATGTAAGGTCACCTTCGTAGGTGATCTTTCGTGGAAAGCATTCCTTTACCATAGAGGCACCTCCTGGGATGCTCTCTGGCGCACGAGTCCTCTAAATGTCTGTATTTGCTGAGTATTCTTGGCGCAGTGTCCGGGGTGTGGCCATTGGCATCTCCTTGTATGAATTCATCATAGACCTGTGATTCCGACTTGTCAAGTAAATGTGAAAAAATAGACATATTGATCCATGGTCATGATCTCAAGTGGCAATACAGCAATTCCTCCCGCGGGGAGGAATTGAAGTGGATTGGGTTGGGAGGCTGATCCGTCAGAGGAGGCTCGAACGGATCAAAGGGACAAAAGAGGGCTAGTCTTCTTCCTCTTTCTCGCGCCTGGCTTCGGCAATAATCTTGTCCTGAACCTGTTTCGGGGCTTCTTCGTAATGGGAAAACTCCATGTGGAAGGAACCCTGGCCCTGGGTAAAGGAACGAAGATCAGAGGCGTAGGAAAGGACTTCGGCCAGGGGGACCTGTACATGAATAACCCGCACGTCTCCTTCAATATCCATACCGGAAACCCTTCCTCTGCGTCCATTCAGATCGCCCATTACGTCGCCCATGTAGTCTTCCGGGGTAAAAACGTCCATATTCATGATCGGTTCCAGGATGGTGGCCCCGGCACGGTCGCAGGCCTGTTTGAATCCCATCGATCCGGCAATTTTGAATGCCATTTCCGAAGAGTCGACCGGGTGCTCCTTTCCGTCGATGAGCGTTACCTTGAAATCGATCACGGGGTACCCTGCCAGAAATCCCTTGGCAGCGGCTTCCTGAATACCCTTATCCACGGCAGGCCGGTAACTATGGGAAATGGAACCGCCAAAAATCTTGTCCACAAATTGGTACCCCTCCCCTCGAGGCTGGGGCTCGACAATAAAAGCACATTCCGCGAATTGACCGCGCCCACCTGTTTGTTTTTTGTGCCTGTAGGTGGTCTCCGCCTTCTTTGTTATCGTCTCTTTGTAGGGAACCTTGGGAGGCTTCAGATTTACCTCGACACCGTAGCGCTTCTTAAGCTTGGCCACAACGATTTCAATATGGAGCTGTCCGGTACCGGACAGGATCTGCTCCTTGGTCTGGAGATCACGGCTCACGTGAAGAACGGGATCTTCCTCACAGATCCGGAGAAGGGCAGCGGCGATCTTGTCCTCATCGCCCTTGCTCTTGGGTTCAACGGCAAAGGAAATCGCAGCCTCCGGAAAAACTACGGGAGGATACTTGACGGGATTGGATTTTTCGCAGAGAGTATCTCCCGTGAGGGTTTCCTTGAGCTTCATCACGGAACCAATATCGCCCTGATGAGCATCGGAGACGGAGGTGGGTGTCTTGCCGTCAAGGAAGTTAATGGCTCCGAATCGTTCGATATTCTCGGTCCGGGGATTCAGGAGCTGGGCATCGGATTTCAGGGCACCCGTGATGACGCGGAAGATGTTGATCCTCCCTGCAAAGGGGTCGGAGATGGTTTTAAATACATAGAGCGACGTACCGGAAGGGTCCTTGTCCTCTCCGCTGACCGGGTTGACTCCCCTGTACGTACGATGGGTGGGATCAGGGGCAAAGGTGATCAGGTGGTCCATGAGGGTATGAATTCCAAGGATCTGATAGGCGGATGTGAAGACGACCGGCATGATGTCACCCTTCAGAATGCCTTCCCTGAGCCCCTTAAGGATGTCATCCTCAGGCAGGTCACCCTCTTCGAAATAGCGCTCCATCAGGGCTTCATTGCTTTCTGCGATCTTTTCCACGAGGGCTTCCCGGGATGAGTTTAGTGATTCACTGATTTCCCCGGGTACGTCACCTTCGGTAACAACTGCTTTACCGTGTTCTCCAAGAAAAGCTTTCTTTGATAGAACATCGGCAACGCCCGCAAAAGAAGATTCCTTTCCAATCGGCAGATTCAGAGGAATCACACCATTTCCGTACTTATCCTGAAGCTTCTGAAGGACGGCGAGAGGATCGGCATGCTCCTTGTCGACTTTGTTGATGATAAAGAAGATGGGTAAACCGTTCTCCCTGGCAAGCTTAACCGCTTTATCGGTCTGAATTTCCAGGCCGTTGACAGCGTTTACGACGATTCCCGCCACGTCTCCCGCCCTCATGGCGGAGCTGGTCTCTGCAAAGAAGATGGCGTAACCCGGAGTGTCAATCAGATTGAACTTGTGGTTCTTGTATTCACAGAAGGCAACCGCGCTCTGTATGGATATTTTTCGTTCCACCTCATTCTCATCGAAGTCGGTGGGCGCGTTTCCATCGTCCACGGTCAATAACCGATTCACCTTGCCCGATGCGAAGAGAAAGCTGGATGTAAGCGTTGTCTTACCGGAAGCGTTGTGACCGGCAAGCACGAGGTTGCGGATATGGGGCGTCTCATAGACTTTCATGGGGGACCTCCCGAACAAATTGAGGAGCCATTATACCATTCCATGCAAGGGGATGATAGTTGACACGTTAGTGAAAAGGTGTATACTCGGACCGATGTAGAGACTAACTTTTAAGGAGGCATTATGAACAAAACTGAACTGGTGAAGAAGCTTGCCAAACAGACGGGTCTTTCCCAGGTCAAGGCTGCCGAGGTTGTGGATGCGCTTTTTGACGCACGCCCAAAGAAGGGGATCATTGCAACAGAACTGGATGCCGGACGCAAGGTAATCGTTCCCGGCTTCGGATCCTTCTTCACACGCCGCCGAAAAGCCCGTGAGGGAAGAAATCCCGCCACCGGATCCACCATCAAGATTCCTGCCCGGAACTACCCGGTCTTCAAGCCCGGAAAGACCCTCAAGGAAAGAATTGAAAAGTAAGTTTCTCACTATGTAAATGACAACCGCCCCCAGGGGCGGTTTTTTTATGCTTTCTTGAAATCCAGATCAACGTTGATGTCCGGATGAGCATTTACCAGAACCTTCAGGGTAGTGTTCAGATCCCCCAGAGGAATCATATCAATATGGTCAGTGTGAAACCGTGCGGTGACCCGGGTTCCGGTTCCGGCTTCACTCGATAACTGAAGATCTCCTCCGGTCTGCTCCGCGGCCTGAGACAATAGCGGGAGTCCCATTCCAATTCGTTTCCCCTTTTTTGTTGTGAAAAACGGATCCCTGGCCTTTTCCATTTCATCGGAACTCATTCCTCGACCGTTGTCTTCGATGACCAGGGTCAGCAGGGAATTTTCCTCATCCACAGTGAAGGTAATCCTGATACGGGTTGCGCCTGCAAGGATGGAATTTTGAACAACGTCCAGGATATGAAGGGAGAGATCTTCCATCAGATTTTGATCTGACGACCGTCTCGGCTGTGGATCGCCAAAAATAATTCCTGAAATGAAAGGGTGTCCATGAAACATCGAGTGACACGGTCACCAATCTGTGCAGGTTCATGGGCATCGGAAGATGCAAGGATCGTATATCCTTCCAGTTCGGGAGGAATCAACTTTGAATTCCGAAGCTCTACCGCGTCCAGCTTTAGATCTGGAGGAACAAACCCCAGTTGTCCCAGTAACCCAAACCCTTCTCTGTCCGCATGAGCTGAGATTGCAATCCCGTCTCTCGCGTGGATCTCAGACACGGTTTCTTCCAGAGAAAGAGTGGTGGCTCCCATAAGAAGCTTATCGTGAAATCCCTGAACCTCATGGTCTGCATTGGCAATTACCTGATCTCTGCGCATCCACTCATCGGTGCACATCGAAAGGCCCCGTTCCACAAGGACTCCCATGGAATCAAGGGTCTTTTCATCCGGAAAGATTCCCAGAATATGAACTTCTTCCCTCGTAGTGATCTCAATTCCACCAAAAACAGTGAGGCCCTCCCGGGCGCCAGCTTCAACCAGAGCGGGAACGTTCCTCACCGTATTATGGTCACAAATAGCCAGACCGTCGATCCCTTTACCCTTTGCACGGGCAGCAATCGTGCGGGGAGCCATGTCGAGCGATGCGCAGGGCGAAAGACAGGTGTGAATATGCAGATCCAGTATGTACCATCTCATTTCATGGCTGAAAACCGAGCTCCCAGAGCCTTCCCGATATTTCGTAGGCAGAGAGTGGAGTGCCCAGCAATACGACGCGTTCGTTCTCCGCTTTTGAAATGACTTCAGGTTCGGGGATTCTTCCATTCACGATCAGGATTCCTGGAAACTCCTTCATTACCGCAACCGGAATAATGTTCGGATGCATCTGAATTGTAATCCAGAGACACCCGATACAGGCACGGGCCAGGACATCACTGAGAAGATCTCCCGAATAGCACCCCTTTATGGATCGATCCAGAGACAGGTTCTGCGTATACAGCGTCAGGTTTAAGGATGAAACAATGGATTTCATGATCATGGTACCTTTACCTCAAACTCCAGATGGGTATACCGACCCATTTCGGAAGTCAACTGCATCCAGTCCGAATGTTTCCTAATATTGGGAAGTCCCATTCCCGCACCAAATCCCAGCTCCCTAACCCAGTCTGGAGCTGTGGAGTACCCGGCTTCCATTGCTTTCTCAATGTCCGGAATCCCGGGACCCTGATCCAGTACGCGAATCTGGATAAGATCCTTTTGAAGATCCGCTACAATCCGTCCTCCATGTGTGTATATAACAAGATTCATCTCTGCCTCGTAGGTGGATATAGCGATACGGCGGACGATTTCCGGATGGATTCCCAATCTGAGAAGGTTCGTTCTCAACTGGCTGGAAGCTTCTCCGGCTCGATCAAAATTCCCTCCCCGGACGGAAAACTCAAAGATCAGATGAACCTCATCGGCGGTCACATCGTTAAAAATGTGACTTGCCCTGTACCGTAATATTTCTTCCTCCCGGTAGTCGACATCCATCTTCTTCAGCAATGCTCGGATGATGTCGCCCTTCGTTAAAATTCCGACCACGGAATGATCATTTCGATCCAGTACCGGAAGCCGTCCATATCCAAAACGCTCAAAAATCTGAATGGCTTTTACAACAGGTTCGTCGGAATAAACTGTGACAACCGACCGTGTCATTAAAGAGGAGACACGGCGATTAAGTTCATTATTTACGAGACATTTAATGACATCCTCGATGCTGATTAACCCGCACAACTTTCCCTTGTCAATAACGGGAAGGCCGGATATGCGGCGTTTTCGTAATATCTGGCTTACCGTGGAGATCTGGGTTCGGGGATGGATGGTAAGAACGTTTCTTGTCATTGCCTGGGCAACGTGAAGCTCGTATGCCAGTTCCTGGACCCGGGTTGCTACTTCTTCCCTGGGGTTCATGACACCATGCGTTCCTTGAATCGATCTCTTTGCCTCATAATGCGGAGATGAGTCTGGTGGGCTGACCCAGGCCTGCAGAATAAAGCTTTCCGCAGCTGTCAAAGAGAAAGAGGTTCGTGGAGAGCAGGATAATTCCTCGTTCTCTGGCCATATCTATCATTCGTTGCGTAGGATGTTTTCCGCGGACAAAACAAATTACCTGAATGGAAGCCATTTCTGCTGTGTAGATAACCTGTGGGGTCGCAAGTCCCGTCAGGAGAATGGTGTTGGGCTTGACCAGAGACAGGACATCACTCATAAGATCGGATCCGCAGCCATTCAGAATATCAAAATTTGGATTTTCGGGCTCTACGTGAATTTCCGCCTCAAGAATATCCCGGATTTGTTCCAGCTTCATAGTCCCTCCCTATCGTATATGATAATGCACCTTTGGAATCTTTCCTAGTGAGGTAAAGTGAGGCCTCAGTCGAGGTATAATGTTCAGTAGTATCGCCGTTGAGGAAAGGAGCCCATCATGGGAAGCCTGGGATTTCAAGAACTTCTGATTATTCTTCTTATCCTTGTGATTATCTTTGGTGCCAAGAAG
Source organism: Thermoanaerobaculia bacterium (assembly GCA_035593605.1). NCBI lineage: Bacteria > Pseudomonadati > Acidobacteriota > Thermoanaerobaculia > Thermoanaerobaculia bacterium. The sequence goes on from DAOSWS010000001.1 coordinate 63,149, forward strand.
CTGCCCCAGCTCGGCAAGGGCCTCGGAGAAGCGTTGAGGAATTTCAAAGGTGCCGTAAAGGGAGAGGGAGAGGACGAGGATAAGAATAAAAACGGGAAGGAAAACTGATCCGGTTCATGTCTTCACCCCGGAATTGTCCTTCTGAGAAAAGACAGTCCAGAATTACCCACCTGGTTGTATCTTCCTGTCTCACGGGAGAGCGCTGCCGGTATGACGGCCGCGGAATCGATGTTCCCAGGCTGATACCCCTGATGAAAGACCGGACTGTTATAAAAGTATGTCCAGAAGTCGAGGCGGGTTTAGGCGTCCCCCGCGAACCCATTCATATTCGGGGGAATAGCGGGCACCAGGTGCTTTCCGGGCAGGGAGAGGTTTTGCGGGTGCGCACCGGCGGAGACGTGACTGTGCCTCTGCTGGAGGCCTGTACACGAATTGCTCTGACGTTGAATCGACTGGATCCGTCATCGACCCTGGTGGTGCTGAAGGAACGGTCTCCTTCATGCGGAGTTCATTCGACCCATACAGATAAGGGAATAACGGCGGCTCCGGGACTCTTTGCCGCATTCTGTATCGAGAAGGGATTTCAACCGATATCCGAAGAAGATCTGGAGGAATCATCGTGACGTCGATCTTTATCTATGCCTTTCTTGTATTCCTGGCTTCTCTGGCCGGAGGTCTGGCCGTCGTGATCCGGCACTGGCATCCGAAAATGCTGTCCATCTTTATCTCCTTCGGGGCCGGGGTTATCCTGACAACCGCTCTGATTTTCCTGATTCCTCCGGCCATTCACGATACTTCGGCCCTGTGGATCCTGGCCGGTTTTCTCTTTATCTTTCTTGGAGAAAATTTCATCATGATGCATGGATGTATGGCGGATGACTGCCAGGTACACAATGTGGGGCTCGCCGCCTTTATCGGCCTGTCATTTCACGCCCTCGCCGCAGGTCTTGCCATCGGAGCCGGTGTTCTCCATTCGGAAAATCTGGGATTCATGACCTTCCTGGCGATCATCCTCCATAAAGCTCCAGAGTCTCTCACCCTCTCCTCCGTCATGCTGCACGACCACTATTCCCGCAAGCGGACCACCCTCTTGATTCTCCTCTTTTCCCTGATCGTACCCTTCGGCGCCCTTCTCTCCTATTTCATCCTGAAGGATGTGACCCTGTCTGTTGTTCCCGCAGCCCTGGCCTTCTCCGCCGGGACCTTCCTTGAGGTTGGCGCTTCCGATCTGTTACCCCAGGTCCATCGACCGGGACCTCTTCGGATTCCCCGTCTTCTGGGCTTTCTTGCGGGGATTGCTCTGACCGTCGCCATCTCAGCGATCCATCACCACCACTGATCGTCGGGAGGGGGAATTCAGGAGCCCCGGCACCCGTTCTCCCGGGGATGACATACCATACATCCAGTCTGAATCTGCTCCGTTCTATCGGGAGTTTTCGACCGTGAACCGCCTCTCCCGGGAACAGTCTCCCTATCTTCGTCAGCATCGGAAAAATCCGGTGGACTGGTATCCATGGGGCGAGGAAGCACTCCAAAAGGCGCGGGACATGGATCGTCCCATCTTCCTCTCCATCGGGTATGCGGCATGCCACTGGTGCCACGTGATGGAACGGGAGTCCTTTGAGAATCAAACCATTGCGGGCGTGCTGAACGAGCACTTTGTTCCCGTCAAGGTGGATCGGGAGGAGAGACCGGATATCGATCACCTCTATATGACCGCCGTGCAGATGATGACCGGAGCGGGAGGATGGCCCCTGACCGTTTTCCTGACACCCGAAGGGAAACCCTTTTTCGGAGGAACGTATTTTCCTCCGGAGGATCGATGGGGCCGACCGGGACTGCTTTCGGTTTTACGGGAGGTGATGCGTGTATATCGGGATTCCCCGGAAGATCTGGAAAGAACAGCCCGGACGATCCTGGCGCATCTTGAAGTTTCGATGGGGATGAAGGCGGGTACTCCGGACGCGAAATCCTGGATGGAAACGTACAGAAAGCACCGCGGGCAGCTTGAGGATGTCGAATACGGAGGATACGGGCAGGCTCCCAAATTTCCGTCTGTCCCCGATCTGGAAGCGGCGATTGTTCTGGATCCCGGTTCCCATGGTCACATTCTCCTGACCCTTGAGCGGATGGCTCTTGGCGGAATTCATGACCACGTGGGAGGGGGATTTCACCGCTACTCAACCACGGTGGACTGGAGAGTTCCCCATTATGAAAAGATGCTGTATGACCAGGCTCTATTAATTCCTCTCTATATGTGGGCCTTTCAACGGACAGGATCCGCTCTCTTTGAACGGACCCTGCGGGGAACGATTGACTTCATGAATGGTGAACTCTTCAAAAAGGATCTGGGTTATATCACCTCGCTCGATGCCGATTCGGATGGCGAAGAAGGTACCTATTATCTCTGGAGGCGGAATGAAGTCCTGGAGGTCTCGGGGAAAGACGAAGGAACCTGGTTTGCCGATCTGGCCCATCTGGAAGAAAATCCATCTCCCATTCACCTGCAGGAATCGACGTCCGATCCGGAGCGTTTTACCGGACTCCTGGGCCGATTGCGGAAACGGAGGCATCGAAGAGTTCGACCCGCAGAGGATACCAAGGTCCTGACATCACTGAATGGTCTGGCCCTTCGAGCCCTTGCACTGGCGGGTGCAGGTCTGTCCGATGAGAGGATTCGAAACCAGGCTGTCCATCTTGCCCATACGCTCAGTGCTTGGAACAGGAGAGACGGGACTCTTCTTCATGCCGCTCCGGGAACAGGCGCGGAAGTGATGGGGATGATGGAAGACTATGCTTACCTTGCCTGGGGATTTCTTACGCTCTTTGAGACAACCGGGGAGCCGGATTTCCTCGGGAATGCACGACAGCTTATCGAAGAAGCGAAGATCCAAATCCCGGGATTTTCCCTGTCGGCATCCGAAGATCTTCCTCTCGCCCCTCGAAACCTCTCCGATGGAGCCCTTCCTTCCCCTCTGGCGGTTTTCCTCCTTGTCTCGTTGAAGATTCAGAGAATCGAGGGAAAGACCGAATATCCGGACATCCAGAGGCGGATCGAAGAAATGGCGGGTACGATCGGGCGAGCACCGGCATCTTATCCGACCATGGTACGGATTGGAGAGTGGATCGAAGGATCCAAATCTCTGCTCGTTGTCGCATGCAGGGACAGAAAAACGCTCCTGAAAGCCCTGCAACCCGTTCGGTTTGCCGAAGCGGAGCCCCACGCGGTTCTGCCTGTCTTTGAAGGAGGAGTCAGGGGCCTTTCGTCCCTTGAAGGGCGAAATTTCTCTTCCCCTCGACCCCTCTATTTCCTGTGCAGGGATCGTACCTGTCTCCCGGAAACCACCCGGTACGAAGATCTGCCTCTTTCCTGTGGACCCGATCTTCGTGGTAAAGTCAGGAAATGAATGACTCTCAGTTCATGAAGTGCGCCATCGATGCGGCAGGGAAGGGAATTCTGCGAGGGCAGACACCCTTCGGGGCCTGCATCGTAAAGGATGGAAACGTGATCGTTTCGGCCCATAACCGGGTCTGGGAATCGCGGGACATCACAGCCCATGCGGAGGTGGTTGCCATAAGGAAAGCCTGCCGTATCCTCGATTCCATCCATCTCGAAGGATGCTCAATCTACTCCACCTGCGAACCATGTCCCATGTGCTTCTCGGCCATTCACTGGGCCAGGGTGGATCGAATTGTCTTTGGCGCCTCGATTGAAGATGCTGAAATGGCAGGGTTCAACGAGCTTCCCATATCCAACGAGACCCTGAAGGATCTGGGGCAAGGTTCGGTTCAAATCGTTTCGGGCTGTCTGAGGGAGGAGTGCAGGGCCCTGTTTACCTCCTGGAAAGCTTCAGGGAATTACAGGGCGTACTGACGGTTCTTTTCGATCGGAGGCTGAGGATTACTCCATGGTCCAGGAAAAGTGATACTGGCAGAAATCGGCACCTTCAGCACGACAGGAAGATTCTGAAGCCCTGACATCCGTCGCTCCGCACAATTCAAGACCCTCTTTGTACCATCCGATTACCGTCAGACAGTCTGCGGCAGAAAAAGTTTCCGCTTCAAACGTCGTCAGGGTGCCGGATGTCGGACCAGTCCGCTCATAGGTCCGGTATCCCACGTCATAGTAGAACTTGTAGATCATGGGGGATTTTTCCATGAATGCCTGTGGGTCCCCATTGGAAAGAAAGCTCTTGTGGACTCCCATCAGGTTTTCCCTTGCGGAAGCCCGGCCGATGCGTTCAAAAAAAGATCGGTCTCCCTTTCCAAGAACGGCGATGATCGCATCATCGAGTCGTTTTCCCAGATCAAAGGAGTACCAGGAAAGACCGGTTAACAGGCCTTCCAGCTGATGGCGGTCATCTTCGGGAAGGGCCTGGAGTACCTTCTTCCATCCTTCATCCCCGGAATGAGTCTTTATGAAGGCAATTCGGGATTTTATAATGTTTCCCTTGATTTTCATGACGCCCTTTCCTGGAGCTGCCGTAAGGACAATTCCTCATTCATCTTACCAGAGGCCATGGCTGATCTCAAGTTGACCTCCGTTTTCGCGGGGTGTACAATGCTGTTTTGTGAAAATTTTCATTAAAAAAGAGGTGACGCATGGGATTGATTACACGAGATGACGCACTGGAATACCATTCAAAAGGAAGAAAGGGCAAGATCGAAGTTGTCAGCACCAAACCGTGCATGACGCAGCGCGATCTTTCCCTCGCCTACACGCCGGGCGTCGCGGAACCCTGCCTCGATATTGAAAAGGATCCATTAAAAGCCTTCGAGTATACGGCGCGTGGAAACCTTGTTGCCGTCATCTCCAATGGTACGGCGGTCCTTGGCCTGGGAGACATTGGCGCTCTGGCGGGAAAGCCGGTCATGGAGGGAAAGGGTGTTCTCTTCAAACGCTTTGCGGATATTGACGTCTTCGATATCGAACTCGATTCGAAAAACGTGGAAGATATCATCAAGTGTGTCAAGATGCTGGAACCCACCTTTGGCGGCATCAATCTGGAAGACATCAAGGCGCCCGAGTGCTTCGAGATCGAAACACGCCTCAAGGCCGAGATGGACATCCCGGTCTTCCATGACGATCAGCACGGCACGGCGATCATTTCCGGTGCCGGCCTGATCAACGCCTGCGAAATCGTGGGAAAGAAGCTCTCCGAGCTGAAAATCGTCTTCAGCGGTGCCGGCGCCTCGGCCCTGGCCTGCGCCCGCCACTACGTCAACCTGGGGGCAACCAAAGAGAATATCACCATCTGTGATACCAAGGGCGTCATCTATAAGGGCCGTACCGTCGGTATGAACAAGTACAAGGACGAGTGGGCGGTGGAAACCGACGCAAGAACCCTCGCCGATGCGGTAAAGGGGGCCGATGTGCTCACCGGCCTCTCCGTAAAGGGAATGTTTACCCAGGACATGATCCGCTCGATGGCGGACGACCCCATCGTCTTCGCCATGGCGAACCCCGATCCGGAAATTACCTATGACGAAGCCGTGGCGGCACGATCCGACGTGATCATGGCCACGGGCCGAAGCGACTACCCCAACCAGATCAACAACGTGCTCGGATTCCCCTTCATCTTCCGGGGAGCCCTGGACGTCCGGGCGAAGGCCATCAACGATGAGATGAAGCTGGCGGCATCTTACGCCCTGGCCAAGCTGGCCAAGGAAGACGTCCCCGATTCGGTCATTAAGGCCTACGGAGGGAAGCCCTTCCACTTCGGCCGGGAATATATCATTCCAAAGCCCTTTGATTATCGTGTTCTTCTCTGGGAAGCCCCGGCCGTGGCCAGAGCCGCGATGGAGACCGGTGTGGCTCGGCATCCCATCCAGGATTTCGATGCCTACGTGCAGGAGCTGGAAAACCGGATTTTCCGGTCCCGGCAGGTTCTTCATGAAATTTTTGAAAAGGCAAAAAGCCAGCCCAAGCGGATCGTCTTCCCGGAAGGCGAAAATGAAAAGATAATCCGTGCGGCCAAGATTCTCGTCGACGAAGGCATCGCGAACCCCATTCTCCTGGGAGACAGGAGCAAGATCGAAGCCTCCCTGGACGCCCACAGAATAGACAAAGACAAGATCCAGATCGTCGATCCCGCGTCGGATCCCAAGCATACTCTTTACATTCAGAAATTCCACGAACGGCGGAAACGGCGCGGAATTACCCCCTCCGAAGCCAGGACATACATGAGAATGCCCAATTACTTCGGGTGCATGATGGTGGCGGAAGGCGACGCCGATGGCATGATTTCCGGTCTCACGATGCACTATCCCGACACGATCCGCCCCGCCCTGCAGGTCGTTCAGACACGGGAGGACATCCAGAAGGTGTCCGGCCTCTATATTCTCGTGCTCAAGAATAAGATTTACTTTTTCGCCGATACGACCGTCATCAACGATCCGACGGCGCAGGATCTGGCAGAGATCGCCAAGCTCTCCGCAGAAGTTGCCCGGAAGTTTGACGTCGAACCCCGGATTGCCATGGTCTCCTTCTCCAATTTCGGATCCAACGAGTACCCGGAGACCCTGAAGGTGCGCGAAGCCGTCAAGCTGGCCAAGGAACTCTGCCCCGGTGTTCCCATCGAGGGCGAGATGCAGGCCGATCGGGCCGTTACACCCGAACTGACGAAGGAAGACTATCCCTGGAGCGTGATTCAGGGCGATGCCAACATTCTTATTTTCCCGAACCTCGACGCCGCCAACGCTGCGTACAAGCTGGTATGGCGCCTGTCCAACGCAGAGGTCATCGGCCCCATCCTGATGGGCATATCCAGGCCGATCCACGTACTGCAACGCGGTGTCGAAGTCAATGACATTGTCAACATGTCCGCCCTCTGCGTCGTGGACGCCCAGGAGCTGGCCGCGAAGAAGTAGTTCAGCCTGTCCGTAAACCAGACCTTTTACCGCCGGGGTTTCCCGGCGGTTTTTTTGAGTTCAGACAGGAGGATCGCGGTGCGACGATCCTTCACCGTTTTCTCATCTACGATCAGCGACTGAGGCCGGAGGGTAAGGTCTGTGGTAGAATCGATCGTCCGGTTATGGAATGTATGTGGCCGGCCACTTTGATCGAGGAGATACACCATGTCGAAAGTCAAATCCGGGGACACCGTAAAAGTTCATTTCACGGGAAAGCTCTCCGATGGAAGCATCTTTGATTCTTCCCAGGAGGAAGGCCCCCTTGAGTTCACGATCGGGGAAGAGACCCTGATCCCCGCCTTCGAGCAGGCCCTCATCGGGATGAAGCCGGGCGAGTCTAAGACGATCACGATTGCCTGCGAGGATGCCTACGGACCCAGAGACGAGGAACTGGTCTTTGAAGTGGACCGTTCCGAGATTCCGGGAGACGAAGTCCCCAAGGTCGGCGAGGAGCTGGAACTCGTTCCCGACGGCGTGTCGGAGGAGGAAGAGGACGACGAGGCGATTCCCTGCCTCATCATCGACGTCAACGACGAGGTGGTCGTCCTGGATGCCAACCACCCCCTGGCCGACGAGGACCTGACCTTCGAGATCGAGCTGATCGAAATCCTCTAATCTGCTGTTTTTTTGGGATAAGAGAGCAGGATCGGGCCATCGTCCCGGTCCTGTTTCTTTTCTGTGTATGGAAAACGTTCATTTACAAAGAAATATCCAATAAATTTGTATCGTATTAAAGATATAAGTTCTGACCTTGGTTACTCTTCTCTTACCTCAGTACACAAGTCTTCAGGCAGGAAAAGATTACCTTACAAGAAAGAAAATTGCCCAAATCGCCTCCGGCGGTGATGGTGAATCCGGATCCATGGATCGTAATTTGACTATAAACCTATTGAGCAATAAAATGGGTGTGGAGGATTCATGGCTAGAAAAATTATTCTGAGCACAATATTTATCTTAGTAACATCTATGGCATTCTCTCAGGATTGTCCAGAACTAGTTAGTAAATGGAACAAGGGACCTGTTTCAACTGTAACTTCGCAGGGGAATTATCTTTATCTCGGAGCAGGTGCAAACTTCATAATTGCGGATGTTAGGGATCCATCTAATCCAATAATTCTATCAAAGGTCTCACTTGAGGACTATATTCAAGATATAAATATTAAGGGCGAACATGCTTATGTTTCGAATGAATCGACAGGATTCTGGATTATCAATATCTCTGATCCTTCCGATCCAATAGTTGAAGGAATCTACAATCCATATAATGCTGTTCTAACTTCGCAAGTGTCAGGATCATATGTGTTCTTAGGATGCCAGCCACATTTTGGATTACAGGTGGTGGATCTTGGAAATGTTTCATCCCCTTCATGGGTGACAGCAATAGATATTGATTCGTCTGTTTATGCAATGAAAATACATGGTGACATACTTTACTTGTTGGACCAATATTGGGGATTATTCCTCTATGATATTTCAAATCCTTTTATTCCGTTACCGCTGGGTTCTATCAGGGTAAGTGCCCCATATAGTATGGACATCCAATGGCCATTCGTAATTGTAGATCGTATCTATGAATTCTATGTGTTTGATGTTACAGATCCAATGAATCCAGTGGAGGTCAGTAATTGCTTTCATGAGAAGCCAATGGGAATTATGCAGGCGAATGAATCGACACTATATTTTTCATGGTCAGGATTAACAGCTTGGGATATTACTGATCCAAAACAACCTGAGTTGATTGGACGTGTGCTTAATAGTGATCTAATTGTAACTGATTTTTATATAGAAGAATCGATACTTTATGCTGTCGTAGATGGTCAGGTCGTTATCTTTGATATAACAAATCTCATTGATCCTGTCCAAGTTGGGGAAATTAACTTTTCCGGAAGAAGCAAAGGAATATCATGTAATGGAAATACAGGGTATTTGGCGAATGGCACAAGTGGATTAGAAATATTTGAACTATCCGACCCGGATAATCCACAAGTTATTGGTTCGTATAATGCTACAGGTGATATCGCCGATGTTTTGGTAGAAGGCAATTATGCATATCTGGCAGATGAAGGATTTGGTTTAAGAGTGATAGATGTCTCTAATTCTGCACAGCCGGTAGAAATGGGAAATGTTAGTTTTGATCTTTTTCCATCAATTATGCAGGAAGAGATTAAGCTGTATAAGGGAAACAATATAGTTTATATTCAAGGAGCAAGCACTTATTATGTGGATGTGTCTGTTCCTGGTAATCCTATATATTTAGGAGCGCTATCCGGAGCATACGATATGGATGTTGATAGCAGATATGTTTACATCGCGAACCGTACCTGGTTTGAAATATGGGACATGAGTGTTCCCCAGAATCCTCAGCAACTAACGACTTATTTGGGCGATGGTGAGATGTCTTATTTTGACTATGTTGCTGTTTACGGCATTTATGCTTATCTTAAGGGAAAAGATGGACTTTATGTTGTAGATATTTCAGACAAACAACACCCCGTTCAAGTGAACCTTCTCAATTCGTTTGCTGCTGATGACCTTATTGTGATGGAAATCCATTATCCATACCTTATTGCCGGATACGGTTGGAGGTATAGGGATAACCTTAAAATATATGATTTAGCTGATCCTATTAATCCTGCATACATGGATGCAGTAATAATCCCTGAGAGAATTAGTGATTTGGATAGTTCTGGTAGTCAACTTTACATTGCAGCGGAAAGTGTAGGATTTTACCAGTATAATCTATCAGGCTGTTCACAAATCAACAGAGATGCACCTATTTGTGATTTAAGTTTCGACTATGGTGGTTGGAATTATCCATTTTACCCTGGGGTGCCAGTTGAGTTTAAAGATATATCTACTAATTATCCTACTAGCTGGGTGTGGGATTTTGGGGATGGAACAATTTCAACTGAAAAAGATCCCATTCATACTTTCACAGAATCGGGGCTCTATAAAGTGACGCTAACTGTTGGTAATGCATATGGATCCGATTCTAAATCGTGTTACTGGATTGTATATGACATTTTTGGAATGGGATGTCCTCGCCATCTTGGGACACTGTTAACAAATGAAACTATAGAAACCTGTGAGATAACGAATGATACTCTATATCTATCAGAAGGTAAGGATAGCTTCCTGGTTGTTGATGTCTCTACGCCATCTTTTCCAAAATATTTAAATACTATTGAAATAGAAGGTGATGTTAGGGATTTTCTTGCCTACAACGAAATACTTTATGTAGCCTCAGGTACACGATTATATATTTTTGATATTTCCACCCCGTCGAATCCTATTGTGCTGTCCGTCATTGAAACAGAAAGTGAACTTTACCATATATCCTATTCGGCGAATATCCTGATCACGCTTAGTTTGAATGATCTAACTACGTACGATTTCTCAAATCCGATCAATCCTGTTTTTAGAGGATCATGTGAAATATCTGATTGGTTAGATATTTATACTGCACCAACTATGAACGTACGAGGAGATTTCGTTTTTGTGTTTTTTAACCGTGATCTTTTTATTTATGATGTAGTATCTCAAATGAACCCTATTCTGATAAGTATTTATGGAGACGGAGATTGGCATCCAATTATTGCCGCTGGAGCTGTTGAAAAAACGATGGCATATGTCAATCAGGGTGAATCCGATGGTATCGATATCGTGGATGTTTCAAATTTGGAAAATCCAGAAATAGTGGGAAATCTTCAAGTACCATTAATCTGGAATTCGATAGTTGATATTGATAGCACAGAAGGGTTACTTTTTGTCGGTGGAAATATTCTATTGGTCTATGATCTTTCAAACCTTCAAGCACCCTATCCAATCGGTGAATATGTGGAGCAAGTGAGTAAAATATTTGTTATGGACAATATGTTAGTTGTGATCGGACCCTATGCGGGAAATACAGGCGTCCATCTATTTGATCTATCAGGATGCAGTATGCGAAAACATGTGAGACCATTTTCTGGCCCATAGAAGGGCGTTAGAATTTCACCTCGCAGCCCCTAAAACTCCAATACAGTCTCTGGTACTGTCAATAATCTTGCGCATTTTTATGGTGAGTAGTCCCTTATGAGCGGGGGGTACTGTCAATAAGGTACTGTCAATAATCTTGCGCACTTTTATGGAGAGTAGTCCATAGCGAGCGGGGAGGTACTGTCAATAATCTTGCGCACTTTTATGGAGAGTAGTCCATAGCGAGCGGGGAGGTACTGTCAATAATCTTGCGCACTTTTATGGAGAGTAGTCCATAGCGAGCGGGGATGCGAAGTGGAGCGTAGCGGAACGGAGCCTTCCCCGGAATTTATGATTCCCATACTATCATTGTGGCAACATACTTTTCCTGGAATATTTTTTGGTAAATTACAAAAAGTCTTATTTATCTAAGTCTCCTATGCTGATTAACAACTCCCTTAATTTATTATCATAAGGTGAACCTGATAGACAAACACAACCGCATGGATCTTTTCTTCGATACAAACAATCTTCTATTACTTCAATAGCCTCTTTATATTTTCCCATCTGAATCAGACATTCTGCTAATTTACTTTCTCTAAGAGTGATATTCCAAGGTGTTCCAAAATCACAGACGTCTATCCCGCACAAATTCCAATTATCCCATAATTTATAAGCCTTTTTCCAATCATTTCTTTCCATGTAGTACTCAGCCATTTTGGGTAATACATCGTTCATTGACAGGGACGAACAGCATTTACCGGGTTGTTTCATCGGGTTATAACCAGCCAGAGAGAATGCTTTATTGAAAGACTTCATCATGTTCGTTTTTTGGCTCATTTTTTCGTATAAATTCCCGAGTTGTATGTAAAGAACTATTCTATCTTTGTTACTTCGTGATTTTCTTAATTGTGCACGATATTTATTTTCGAGCCTTTGAAGATTCTGCATCCTTTCATTATCTGATTTTGTATTTCTCGCGTAGGTATAGAGATCTCTGTCACTTTGTGACTCATATGATGTAGTACATGCATACGTCCCGATTGCCAAAAAGAAAACCGGGATCAGTATGGGGGTCAGTTTTATAGAGAGGGTCATGTTCTTCAAAGGAGCCAGGCGGCGGCGAGGCAGGCCACGGCGGCGCCCACCGCCGTGTTGATGAAGTTCAGGATCTCATTGTCCCAGGAGCCCAGCGATCCCAGGACGCTCTCCACCATCGATCCGGAAAAGGCCGCAACCGCCACGATGAGAACTGCCCGGCCCGGGTACCATCCCCAGATCAGCGGGATCGAGGCAAGGATCAGGCTCCCCGCCACACCGGCGAGGGTCCCCTCCAGGGAGACGGCGCCCTCGGTTCCCACCGGGACCCGGCGCAGGGTGAGGGGGTGGATCGGTGTCTTTCCCAGGAGCTGGCCGATCTCGCTTCCCAGGGTGTCGGACAGGGCCGTGGCAAAGGCGGCTGCGATCCCCGCCTTCAGGATCATCGGTTCTGGATAGAAGGGCAGAAGAAGAGAGAGGGCGGCTCCGGTGGAGCAGTTGGCCAGGGCGTGACGGGATCCCCGCCGGCCTCCCTCTTCCTGGGCCAGGCCCATCCGGGACTTCACCGCGTACCCCAGCTTTGTTGCCGAGGTGGCGAGAACAAAGAACCCCACGAGAAGGCTCCAGGCTGGCCAGCCTCCGAATCCCAGGACGAGGGTTCCCACTACCACGCCTCCTACCAGGGCGGACGAAGAGACCAGGCCGGCCGCAAAGGAAACCAAAGCCAGGCCGAGGTTGATTCCTCCTGCCAGGAGAAGGGTCCTTCCCTCCGGCATTCCACCCGGCTGAAGTGGCGGGACGAGGGCCAGGAGGGCGGCGGCAAAGAAGGGAATCACGATGTTGTCGTTGATGGGCATGGGCATAAGCTCGATGAAGGCCAGGGCCAGCCCCACCACCCAGAATGCCCAGAGAAAGCCTTCATGGTCGCCCACAAAGTTATAAAGAAGATTGGCGGAAGCACCGCCGGCGAGGGCAAAGGCCAGGAATCCGCCCAGACTCTTCCCTCCGGCCCAGCCGGGTTTCCAGAGGGGCAGGCTCTTTCCCGTGACCGTTGCCATCCCGTCACCGAAGGCAAGGTAGCCCCATGCCGCGGCGGCAAGGGCGGGATTCTTCCAGTAGACCAGGATCAGGCCCAGGACGGCCAGGGGATAGGCGAGCAGGCCGGCATCCAGCTTCTCTCCCCTCAATACGAACCGTGCGGTATGGGGGAGGATGAATAGGTTGTGGAGAAAGGCCGCGATTGCGCAGAGGGCCGCCTGCCAGGGGGTCAGGTACTTTAGGGCCAGGGCAAAGAGTCCCATGGCCATGTGGAGAGACTTTCTTCCCAGTTCCCTGCCGGTCAGAGCCATCCGCTCCTCGTAAGAAAGTCCCGGACGGCTTCCTGCCAGGGGGGCGGTGTCTGTCCGGTAACCTGTTCGTAGCGGGTCGTGTCCAGAACGGAGTATTCCGGCCTTCGGGCAATCTGTGGAAAGGCGGAACTGGGAACAGGCTCGATGGGGTGGTCCGGCTTTCCAAGGGTTTCGGCCATCCAGCGTACCTGGTCGTATCGTGTACTCACGCCTGAATTGGCGAAGTGGACAATTCCGGTTGCCTTTCGCTCCAGGAGTGCCGCAATGGCACGGGCCGCATCCATCGAGTACGTAACCCGGCCGGTCTGATCGTCGATCACCTTCAGGTTCTTTCCCTCCCGGATCAGCCGGGCCATGAGGGAGAGAAAGTGCTCCCTGCCGAAGCCGAAGAGCCAGGAGACGCGAACGACAAGTGTGTCCGGATACAAAAGGGCCGCTTCTTCTCCCTCAAGTTTGGTTCTGCCGTAGGCACTCACGGGATGGACCGGATCGTTCTCCCGGTAGGGACGGGTACCGGTTCCGTCAAAGACGTAGTCGGTGGAGACATGAACAAACCGGGCTCCGCATTCCCTGCAGGCGTCGGCTAGGTTCTGAACACCTTCTGCGTTGACCCTGCGGGCCAGGTCCTCCCGCCCTTCACATCCGTCCACGTCGGTCATGGCTGCGGCATTCACTACCGTTGTCGGATGCACATTTGAAAAAAGGCTCCAGACCGAATCGAACCGGGTGATATCAATTTCCTCGATGTCGACAGTTATGGGAGTGGGAGCCAGAACCTCTTCCAGGGCGCGGCCCAGCATGCCTCGACCGCCTACGATCAGCGTGGTCACCCTTTCAACCGCTCCCCGTACTGAGATTCGTAGTACGCCCGGAACTCTCCCGATTTGATGGGTTCCCACCAGTCCCTGCGGTCCCGGTACCATGCCACCGTACGGGCAAGCCCATCTTCAAGGGACGTCATCGGCCTCCACCCCATCCGGGTGATCTTTGAGCAGTCCAGGGCATACCGCCGGTCGTGGCCCGGACGGTCTGTGACATGTCGGATGAGAGATTCTGGCTTACCGAGAATGGATAGAATTGTTTTTGTGATGTGAATGTTTTCCTGTTCCCGTCCGACGCCGATATTGTATGTTTCCCCGTACTGGCCGTTCTGGAGGATGAAATCGAGGGCCCGGCAGTGGTCCCGGACATCGATCCAGTCCCGCATCTGACGACCATCGCCATAGACCGGAAGGGGCTGATCTTCGAGGGCATTCGTGATAAAGAGAGGAATCAGCTTCTCCGGGTACTGGCAGGGTCCGTAGTTGTTGGAACACCGGGAAATCAATACGGGGAGCCCGTAGGTCGCATGGTAGGCATAGGCAAGGCGGTCGCCCCCGGCCTTTCCGGCGGCATAGGGACTGCGGGGTTTCAGGGGGGCTTCCTCGTCAAACCGGCCCTCCATGCATTCGCCGTACACTTCATCCGTGGAGATCTGCAGGAAGGTCTTCACCTTTCGGCGGAGCGCCTCTTCGGCCAGGACAAAGACCCCGTGGATGTCTGTGCGAAGGAACGCATCGGGCTCCTGGATCGATCGATCCACGTGGGTTTCCGCGGCGAAGTTCACGACCACCTCAATATCCTTCATGGCATCCGCCACGACCTCGGTATCGCAGATGTCTCCGTGAATGAAACGGTAATTGGGGCGCTGGTCGACACCGGCGAGATTGGCGGGGTTTCCGGCATAGGTGAGCTTGTCCAGGTTCACCACAAAGACATCGTTCCCGTACGTGTCAAAAAGGTAGTGAACGAAGTTGCTTCCGATGAATCCTGAACCGCCCGTGACCAGTACTTTCATCCTTCACCTCATCTGTTCGATATCCCTGAAGGATCAGGGTGTGCTTCCAAAGAGTTCATCCACGCCTCCGGTGATTTCCAGGAAGGAGCCCACATTTTTCAGGTCGAATGTGAACTTGTACTCCCTGTCCTGGGACGTTCCGAGGCGGTAATCCCGGTATTCGAGTGAGATAGCATAGCACGAACCGGTGTACCGCATGATGTAGCGCTGCTGCGGGGGGTAGTTGTTTTCCAGGTCGTAGTTGACCTGGGCCTGGACATCCAGGGTCCGGTGGGGTTTGAATCCTGAGTACAAGCGGATCTGGTGCTGCTTCGTTCCGCCCTCCACCTGAGGGTTGGTGCGGAAATAAATCAGATTGGCATAGTGCATTCCCACGCGCGTGCCTCCCGAAAGCTGGAGGGATTCCCACTTGTGGGTGATGGCGTGAAAGGAAGTCCTCGTGTCCAGGTTGAAAGACTTACCCGGATAGAACCGGAGGGAGAGATCGAGGGCACTCTTCTGGGATGTCTCCCTCTCTCCATCAACCGTCAGGGAGGTCAGGGGCTGGTTTTCGTTGAAACTGTGCCGCTGGGAGATTTCGAAGGACGCGATCTCCGTGGCCGTCGATTCTCCCTTCTTCAAGAAGATACGGTTAACCAGTGCGTAGCGAATCTGATGCTTGGACTGGATCGAGTCGTTTTCATCGAAGACGGGAACCTTCTGGTCTTCCAGGTTAACCAGGTTCTGATAGTTGATTCGGGGCTCGATCAGGTGCTTCAGCTGAAAGCTGGAACCGTTGAAAATTTTGGAGAAGGAGGGACCCACGAGGTCGGCCTGGAAGAGCTGGTACGTCCGCGTGTACGAGTCTCCTTCAAGGGATCCGGTTTCATCGGGCGTACGGGAATAGTACGTGGCCCGCAGGCTGGCACTGGGCCGGATCGAAAGCCAGGGAAGGCGGGCAAAGGACGTGGAGAGCGTGGGGAGGACGTCGAGACGGCCATAGGTACCCCGGTAATTCTCTCCCTTGTCGACCTTGAAGAGGTTGTAGCGGCTCTCCATGGAGAGGTAGAGGGGGAGAGCTCCTCGAAGGAGGGGCCGCTGACGCATCCGGTACTCGATCTTGGGGTACTGCTCCTGGGTGACTTTCTCGATCGAGGAACCCGAAAAGGCCGTTTCCCGGTGATCGGCCCGGAGAATGAAGGAGTTGAGACCCCAGTTCTTGGAGAGCGTAACGTGGGAGTAGATCGAACGGGTCGTGTTCCGATCGAAGGTCCGCTCAAACTCCCGGAAAAAGTCGATGTCCGATAGGAGCTCGATGTTGGCATCGAGCCTGAAATTCAGCGGAAGTGCGGTCTGGGTGTGGACCAGGTTGAATTTCCACCAGTCCGTCCCTTCCGTGTCCCGGATCGTATAGGCCTGAGCCTCCCCCTTCAGATCAACCGTGGGGGCATATCGAAAACGAATCCCCCCCCCGCTGTATCCTTCGGAGTAGTAATCTCCCATGAATGTCAGATCAAAGCTGTCTCCCATCGGAAGAAAATAGGCAAGCCCCAGATAGGCACCCCGTTTTGCGGTGTACCCGAAATGGGGGGTCAGGAGTCCCCGTGCCCGGTCCTGCTTGACCGGCCAGACCAGATAGGGAAAGTAGAGCAGGGGAAGCCGGTGAACCCGGAAGGCGATGCCGGAAAGGTACGCATATCCATCCATTTCCACGGAGGCTCGATGGATCGTGAAGCTCCAGGGGGGATGTTCCAGATCACAGGAAGTGAAGAGCCCCTCTTCCAGGACATAATGGGTTTCATCTTCCCGGATGATCCGTTTTCCCTTGAACTGGTACATGTCTCCAAAGGAACCCTCGGCTTCTTCAAAGATCCCGGAAACTTCCTCCAGATTGTAGGTCATCCTGCGGGAGGTGATGGTGTCCCGGCCCTGACGCAGGGTGATCTTTCCTTCCGCCTCAACGGTTTTGTTCAGCCAGTCCAGTCCGACCCAGTCGGCTTCGATTCGAATGGAGCCGTAGCGGATTTTGACATTTCCCGAACCTTCCCAGTAAAGGTCTTCCACCCAGCGCTGGTTTACGGCCTCCAGTTGAACATCCTCTTCCTGACCGACCATGATTCCGGCCAGGAGGAGGAGAAAGAGACCGAAAAAGCGAAACTTCAACGGAGCAGATTCTCCACCAGGACGGCTACGGCTTCACCGCCTCCTATGCAGATGCCGGCCATGCCGTAACGGAGTCCGTTTTTCTGCAGGGCATAGAGGAGTGTTGTCAGAATGCGGGCTCCCGAACATCCGATCGGATGGCCCATGGCGACGGCTCCACCGTGAATGTTGACTTTGGAAGCATCCAGGCCAAGCTCCTTCATGGTCACCATGGTCACGACCGAGAAGGCTTCGTTAATTTCGTAGAGATCCACATCGGCAGCCTGGAGGCCGGCTTTATCCAGCACCTTCTGCATGGCTTTGGCGGGAGCCGTTGTAAACCAGTCGGGTTCTTGGGCATGGGATGCCTGTGCCACGAGACGTGCCATAGGCTTGAGCCCTTTGGATGTAACAACCTCTTCAGAGGCCAGGACAAGTGCTGCGGCGCCGTCATTGATTTTCGAGGCATTGGCTGCGGTGATGGTGCCTTCCCTGGCAAAGGCGGGCTTCAGCTTGGCCATCTTGTCCAGAGACACCCGGAAGGGTTCTTCATCCTTGTCGACGATGATGGGATCACCCTTTCTCTGCGGGACCTCCACGGGTACAACCTCGGAGGCAAACCATCCCTGGTTCCAGGCTTCCAGCGCCCGTTCATAACTCTGTCGCGCAAAGGCATCCTGCTCTTCACGGGTGAATCCGTATTCCGCGGCGCATAATTCCCCGCAGTTTCCCATGTGAACATCTTTGTAGGGATCCCAGAGGCCGTCCTTGATCATTCCATCCAGGACCTGCCCATGGCCCATGCGGTATCCGTCCCGGGCCCGGTCCAGGTAGTACGGGGCCATGCTCATGCTCTCCATACCACCCGCGACGACGACGCTGAATTCACCCGCACGAATGTCGTTGGCGCCCAGCATGACCGACTTCAATCCGGACCCGCAGACTTTATGAATGGTAACGGCACCGGTCGAAACCGGATACCCGGCGTAAATCCAGGCCTGCCGCGCCGGGGCCTGCCCGATGTTGGCCTGAAGAACGCAGCCCATATAGACCTGGTCCACGATCTCGGGTGCCAGGCTGCTCTGTTCAAGGGCCGCGCGGATGGCCGTCGACCCCAGACGGGGAGCGGGAATCGAATTCAGGACGCCCTGAAATGATCCGATCGGTGTTCGTTTGGCTCCAACGATATATACATTCGACATGGTCACCCCCTCAGAGTGGATTTCTTTACCATGTTACCATTAACCATGCGTATTCTGGCCGTGGACTTTGGTACCCGAAGAATGGGTCTCGCTTCCTGGGATACTGCAGCTCCCGTGGTCATTCCAATAAATCCGATTACCGGTTCGGATGCCGGAGCCATGGAGAGGGATCTTGCCCGGATTATTCAAGACGAAGCCTTTGACCGGGTGGTTCTGGGTCTTCCGCTGAACATGGATGGAACCGAAGGCGCCATGGCGAAGACGGTTCGGGAACTGGGTTCCAGATTATCCGAAAAAGGCATCGATATCACCTATATGGACGAGCGGCTGACTTCGCGCGAAGCATCGAACAGGGTGAGCAGAAAGGCGCGGCGAAGCCGGAACGGACGACTCGATTCCATCTCGGCATCTCTCATCCTTGAGGCGTACGTTGAAACACTGGCGTAGCGCCGCCACCGTTCTCGCTGTTGCAGGGATCGGAATTCTTCTTTACGGCTATTTTCTCCTCTCCACCCCCGTTCTCCCGGGACCGGGTGTGGTGGAAATGGAAATTCCTGAAGGGACGTCCACCCGAGCCGTCCTGGATTCCCTCCGGGACAGGGACCTGATACGCTCGGTCCCGGTTTCCTACCTCTACATCCGGTACAAGGCCAGGGAGCCCAAGGCGGGGTATTACCGCTTCACCCTGCCCAGCCAGCCGGCAGCCGTTCTGAACCAGGTTTTATCGGGGCAGGTCGACCTGGTTCGCGTCACCATTCCCGAAGGATGGAACCGGTTCCAGATTGCGGAACTCCTGGAGAGATCCGGGGTGACTTCCGGGGACGAGTTTCTTGCGCTGTCCGGGAATCCGGCCATGGTGGACGATCTCGATCCGGAGGCGCCGGACTGCGAGGGGTTTCTCTTTCCCGAGACCTATCGGTTTGCCCGCGCGATTCCGGCCCGGAGAGTTCTCTCCACGCTTATCGAACACTTTCGAAGGACCTTTCGTGACCACTTCCAAACCCGCCTGCTTCAAAAGGGATTGACGGTCCATCGATGGGTCATAATGGCATCCCTGGTGGAATCGGAAGCCCAGGCACGTAAGGAAAAACCCATCATTTCAGGTGTTTTTTATAACCGGCTCCAGCGGGGCATGTTGCTGCAGTGCGATCCGACGGTGCGCTACGCTTTGATCCTGGCCGGTGAGCCGCATCGCAGGCTCGGGTATGCTCAGCTCCGATTTGATCATCCCTATAACACCTATATCTATCGGGACCTGCCTCCCGGAGCCATCTGCAATCCGGGGCGGGGTGCGCTGGAGGCCTCCCTCAGCCCTTCCGATACCCGGGCCCTCTACTTCGTGGCCCGGAATGACGGAACCCATGCCTTTTCTTCCACGCTGCAGGAACACACTCGATACGTCAATCAGTACCAGAGGGGCGGAGGTTCGTAAATGTGTCTCAGAGTGGGGGAAGGCGACAGTCCTCCCCCGCCCGGCACCGTCTTTCCAGGTCTTCATAAAATGCCGCGTCCGGTTTCCGGCGTTTTCTTCGGCCGGTTGCCACAATTCTGCTTTTTCTCCCAATTTCCTGAATAAGAAGTTCCCGCTGTGCAGCAGAAAGATGGGATTCATGAATAAGCTTCACTAACGCGTAAAGCCTCCAGTAGTCCAGGGCCGGAACCGTGCGGGAGAGCTGATCCCCATGGCCTCCCCGCTTTACCACGAGGATTTCCGGTATCAGTTGGACAGGGAATCGGCTGGTTACACGAAGCCACATGTCGTAGTCTTCACAGGCAGGCATCGATTCGTCAAAGGTACCCACCAGATCAAAAAGTTCACGGTGAACCATGACGGAAGAGGGGGAAATCACACATCGTTCCAGGGAACGGGAGAACTGGTCCCCGCCTCCCCGTCTATGGCAGTGCCTCTGCGGGAGGATCGCGCCATCACGAACCCAGATCTCCTCGGTGTGAACCAGCATGATTTCCGGATGAGTGCCGAGAATTTCGAGCTGACGCTGGCACTTTGAGGGTGTAAATAGATCGTCGGAATCCAAAAAAGCAAGATAAAGGCCTGTGGCTTCCGCAATACCCTGGTTCCGGGCTGCCGATACACCCCTGTGATCCTGGCGTATATACCGAACCGAAGGAAAGGCTTCTCGAACGGACTCTGCCGTTTTATCCGTGGAACCGTCATCGATGACCAGACACTCGGCACCCGAATACGTCTGACAAAGGACCGAGGCAACGGCCTGCAGGGTGAGCTCCTTTCGATTGTGGGTGGGAATAATAACGGAAAGATCGGTCACCAGCGCTTGACGAATTTCTCCAGGCGTTCCCGGTCTCTTTTATCGAGATCGACAAATTCCAATCCATAACAGGGATTGAAGGTCAGGCGTTCATGGGCGCGTCGACGGATCGCGGCATCACATCGAATCTCTTCCTTGGAATGGGGGAGGAAAAAGTGGACTTCCAGCCGGGAACCGATACTCAACTCGCGGGGAACCTGAACCAGCAGACCTGTGGATGAGATATTGAGAGTCTTCCCCATCAGGCTGCCTTCGGAGGTTTGCAGGCGAAGAAGACTCTGAAAGGGCCTTCTTTTTTCAATATTGCTGAGTTTGTCGATGACTGCCATGAACTCCTCTTCGTGAAAGGGGCTCAGAAGAAAATCATTGACACCCTGAGAGGAAATTTCATTTTCGAGGTTGTCATCCCGGTCGATCTTTAAAATAATGGAAACCCCTCGCGTTTTGGGATTTTCCCGCAATTCCTGTGTCATGACAAAACCATTTTTTCCATCCGGAGTGTGGTAATCCATGATGAGAAGATCGATAGAATGCTGAGGTATCAGGAGAAAAAGTTCTTCCCGGCTGGCCATGGGAACCGCTTTGTGCCCGGTACGGGTAAGATTCGAAATCATGATTTCTGCTTCCCGGTCCGCCCTGCAGTATAACCCCACGTGTGCCATGCTCATAGTATGCACAATTTTAGGGATTCCTGCAATATGGACGGGTACTTCCCCTTGACCTACTGAAGGGCCTTGGGTAGACTTCCTCCATGCATGTGGCAAGGATTCAGGTGCGAAATCTCGCAACCATTGATCAGGTACACCTTGATTTTGATCCGGGATTTCATGTCCTCACGGGAGAGACCGGAGCTGGAAAATCGATCCTTGTCGATGCCCTGAAACTCATTTCCGGCGGAAGGGCTGACACATCCGCCATTCGGCACGGGGCGGATACGATGGTAATTGAAGCTCTTTTTACCGATCTTCCGGAGGAGATACGTACCGAACTCGTTGGCGCGGGACTGGATACACCGGAGGAGGTTCTTATCGTCCGGCGCGAAATTTCCCGGGATTCCGTCAATCGGATCTTTGTCAACCAGTCCCCGGTCACTCTTCGCTTCCTGGAGAGTCTCCTTCAACCCTGGATCACTATTCATGGTCAATCGGACCAGCAGGGGCTGATGGTTTCATCCATCCGCCGGGATCTGCTGGATCTTTATGGACAACTGGCCGGAGAGGTTCGCACCCTGAATCAGACCGTTCAGGAGTACACAGAGATTCTGGCCTCCCTCGAAACAGCCCGTGCGACCCTGACGCGGACTTTTCAAGAACGGGACCATCTTTCGCTTCAACTTGCAGAAATCAAGTCGGCCGGGCTTTCCGAGGGTGAGGAAGAAGCTCTTCATTACCAGAGAACCCTGATCCGGGACAGAGAGGCGATTCTTCAAGCTCTCGGGTCTGCGGTAACCCGCCTTTCCGGGGAGGATCGGAACCTACTCTCGGATCTGGGCGGCCTGATGCGGGACCTGGAATCGATTCGCGGTGTCTTTCCCGAGCTGGATACGCTGTCCGGGGAGTGTGAAGGTCTTATGGACCTGCTGTCGGATCTGTCCGTGCTTGTTGACCGCCTGCTCTCCGACCTGGAGGTTCCCGATCGCTCCCTCCAGGAAGTGGAAGACCGTCTGGCTCTCCTTGAAAGTCTGAAAAGGAAATATGGCTCAACGGAGCGGGAAATCGTAGAGTTTGGAAAAGAACTGGAACGACGCCTGGAGTCTCTTGAAACGGGGAGCGCTGAACTGGACAGGCTCGAAGCAAGGCTTCATTCTCTGGAACTAACCTACAGGGAGCAGGCAGGTGCGCTCTCCACGGCCCGAAGCCGTGCGGCCCGCAGGTTTTCCGCTTCCATTCTCAAGCGGTTACGACGGTTAGATATGAAGGAAGTCGTCTTTAAAATTGAGGTGGAGAAGAAGGCGGGTCCTCCCCGGAGAGGGGGGGGGGACCGTGTCGATTTTCTCGTGTCCACCAATCCGGGAGAGCCGCCCCTTTCCTTGGAACGGGTAGCCTCCGGCGGAGAGCTTTCCCGGATCCAGCTGGCATTGATGTCTGAAGTAATCCAGCAGAAGGGTAAGATTTTACTCTTTGATGAAATCGATCAGGGCGTCGGTGGATCTGCTGCCGTGGAAGTGGGCAGCATGCTCCGGGAATTGGCCGGGGCTAACCATGTTCTGGTCGTGACCCACCTTGCCCAGGTTGCGGCCCATGCCCACCACCACCATCACGTTTTGAAAACCGTCGAGGATGGACGCACCTATACGCGGGTCCGCCTGCGGCTCTCGGATTCGGATCGGGTCGAAGTCATGGCGGAAATGCTGTCCGGATCGCGAAAGTCGGATGCGGCCAGACGACATGCCGAAGAGCTCTTTCAATCGTGTCAGACGCCGTGATTCAGATAGATCGTGTAAAGGAGATCCTTACAACGCTTCTTTCCGGCGGTATCTGTCTCCTGCCTACCGATACCCTCTATGGTCTTCATGCATCGATTCATTGCAGAGAGGCTGTGGATCGGATCTGTACACTGAAAGCGGGGGGAGAGAATCGTAAGTTTATCGTTCTCTGTCAGCTTTCCCAGGCGGAAGAACTCGGTATCACACTGACGGAGCATCAATTGCGGTTTCTGCGGAGCGTCTGGCCATCCCCCCTGACTGCCATTGTCCGTGCCTCCGGTTCCACGCTCTTTCCCGGAGGGACCGCTGCCATACGGCACCCCGACCATCCCCTGTGGAATGCCCTCTTTCAACAGGGATGTCCTCCCGTCGTTTCCACCAGTGCCAATTTTCCGGGCGAACCTCCCTGTTCCGATCTGTCCGGGCTCCCGGATGCCCTTCGAAAGGAAGTCGATCTGATCGTCGATTCGGGGCCAGTCACGGATCTCCGCCCCTCAACGCTTGTGGATCTCATGGAGGTTCCTCCAAGGATCCTTCGCAGGGGGAAAATCGAATTTCCGCAGAATGTGTGGAAGAGTCTGTGGAAAAGTGACTCCGGAATCGTCTAAGTTGCGTCCCTCTTGAAGTTCTCCGCTCTGCACAACTATTTGTGCGATCGGCGAGTCGTGTTTCCTGCGTTATCTGTTGCGGTAACCTCAAAGGGCCTTCCGGGAAGGTTTCCCCGGGCAATGTTATGGTCCGGATCGTAGATCAGAACTTCGGTGGTGCTCCCCGAGCGCGCCTTCACGCTGTTCCATGAAAGTCCGCTGAGTGCATCATTGACCTTGACGGTCAATTCTGAACCGGAGACCATGATGCGGGAAATGTCGGGAGGAGAGTCATCCACAATCGCTGCGATTTTTCCGGGAATCCAGGTATCGGCTTCGTATCGATTGTCCTTCCAGGTCCCCGCCAGGGGGCGCCACCGGCCTTTCCACTGGTACAGTCCGGCGCGGCTTTTATCAACATCGGATCCTGCCTGAAAGCCCACCCGTAGAGGATGGGTCAGGGGAAGGTCGGAGGGAAGAATTTCCATGACGGGAGAGAGAAAGGGAGATGGAGAGGGAGGAATGGTGTCGGACAGTCGAAGAATCAGGGGAAGCGGAGAGGGTTCGCGATGCATGACGTCGAGGGGACTCAGGTGAATGGAGGTCTTTGAATCGACCCGGGCTCCGAGAGTAAGTGGACTGTCTTGAATCACCGTTTGCCGTTCAGGGTAAGCGGATGCCCCGCTTGAGACGATATAGTGGTCCAGAAGGGCTTCAAAATGGTTTTTGGGAAGGGGTATGGCTCTGGACGGTTTTTCGGATCCGACCAGGGTCAGGGTGGTCGTTGCTTTCCCCGATACAATTTCGAGCTGGTGATTTCCCGGGGTAAGATCCAGGTAGGGAGAGCCTTTCATGGAAGGAACGGGACTGTTTTCCGGAGGGGTAATCCAGTACGTGTATCGGGTAGGCGAGAAGCCGGTGCGTGACCGTTGAAAGATAAACCCCGTAAAGTTCGACCACTCATAGGAAAAGGAAGATAGATCCATGGACATGATTTCCGTTCCATCGAGTCGAGCCGAAAGGTCCTGAAGCCCCCAGCGGGAAGGCCCCGATTCAACGCAGGCGGTCAGTGAAACCCTGACCGGACCCCGGACATGAATGGGCTTTCGGATGGGAAGGGTCAGGGTTGTCGGCTGCACCCCGTCATTTACCGTTGTATCCGGTCCGCCGGGAATCAGGGTTATGGATTCAAACCGGGGACTTCTTCCCCGGGAATAGGACAGGAGACGCAGAGGGTCCAGGGGCTGGTTGGATCGGCGAACTTCAAAATGGAGGTGAGGAAGGCCTTCGCCGCTTTCTCCGCTGTATCCTAAAAGATCCCCTTCTTTCAGATGTACGGGTGGTTTCAGATCCACCCAGTCGGGGAAGGGACCCCGGTCCCTGTATGCTTCAGTCAGGCGGGACTCAATGGCAGGGGAGAAACGGTCCAGGTGTGCATAGACCGAAGTGTTTCCGTCGCCATGGTCAAGGTAGAGCACCTTTCCGTAGCCACGCCAGGTAATGCGGACGCTCGCGACCTTTCCTTCGTGACAGGCGTGTACCGGGAGTCCGGTTTTTCCCCCGGTTGAGAAATCAATACCTCCATGCAGATGAGTGGTCCGATATTCTCCAAAGGAAGAGGTGATCGTGACAGGCGGGTCCAGTGGAAAGATCAGCGCGAGCAGGAGCGATAGGATAACCACAGGCGGGAAAGGATAATAACGGTGAATCCTACGGCGAGTACCGCGGTGTAGGAACGGAAGATCCGTTCGGTAACCTCAAGGTTTCCGCCGAAAAGGTATCCCAGGCCAAAGATGAGGGAACACCAGGCCAGGTTGGAGAGTGCCATGCTTGTAAAGGTATGTTTTGCCGGATGGGAGAGGATACCGGCCAGGGGAAGCATGATCCCCCGGACCCCGGGAAGAAATCGATTTCCGCAGAGAACAATTCCCGCATGGGACCGAAAGACCCGCTCCGCACGCTCCGAGTGGGAAGCTCCCAGATATTTAAAGAGGATCGAATTCAGGATCGGACGACCTACCCGGCTTCCGAGATAGTAGGCGATCATCCCACCAAGGCAGGATCCAAGGACCATCAGGATAAATGTGGTGACCGGAGGCAGAACACTGGCTCCCGCCAGCGTGCTGGCCAGAAGCATGGCCGTGTCTCCCGGTGCCGGAGGGAAAATATACTCCAGCATGGCGAAGAGGAGCAGGACCGTCAGGAGGAAGACGGGTGGGAAGTCGCCGACGAATTGGAGTAAATGTTCCATAGTTTCATTGCTTCATCGAAATGGTTGAGTGCTTCGGATACCTGGCGGTCCTCCATGATCACAGAGCGATAGCCATGTTCCATGCCGTAGCCTGCGGAGAGAATTTCCCTGCGCAGGAAGAAATTTGTGAAGGTCTGATTCTCTTCTTTTGCCAGAGCGGTGTCAAATTCATCCCCCGTGGCAATCCCCTGCTCTACCAGATAATTCCGGAAAAGATCCAGGACCGGTGCGTCGGGCCGAAAGTCCCGCGGGACCGAATGATCCTTCACATAATCCAGGGAAAAATTAAAGTAGGTTCCCCTGGCTAACAGCTTCTGCTGAAAGGGAGGAAGGGGCTGGGATTCCAGAATGACGTCGGGATGAATTCCTCCTCCTCCGTAAACGGTGCGCTTATGGTCGGTTGAAAAGTGCTCAAGCTGATTCAGGTCCGCTTTGTCGTGCCGGTAGTATTTAAAGAGATCATCATAGGGTCGCTGAATGCATCGGCCGGAAGGAGTGAAATACTTGGCTGTAGTGAGCGCAAGGGCGGCTTTGTTGTGGAGCTCATAGACCGACTGAACCAGTCCCTTGCCAAAGGTGTCCGTTCCGGCAATCAGGGCCCGGTCATGATCCTGCAGTGCTCCGGCAACAATTTCAGAAGCGGACGCCGAGCCCGCATCCACAAGGACGACAAGGGGGATTCCGTAGGTCGTATATTTTCCGGGTGCTTTAAACTCCTGATAACTTTGCGGGGTTCTTCCCTTTGTGTACACAACCATCTGATTGGGCTTCAGGAAGAAATCGGCAACTTCCACCGATTGTTCCAGTACTCCTCCCGGATTTCCTCGAAGATCCAGGATGAGACCGACCATGCCCTCGTCTGCAAGCACCTTCAGTTTGTCGCCCAGTTCTTCGGCCGTTGTCCGGTTGAATTCCGAGATTCGCACGTACCCGATGCCATCCTTCAGCATGTGGGCATATCGAACGCTTGTTTCCGGGATGACTTCCCGGACCACGGAAAAGACTAGAGGTTCATCTACCGTGTCGCGGCGGATCGTAATGGTGACTTTCGAACCTTCGGGGCCGCGCAGGAGGTCTACAACCTCGTCGATGGTCAATCCTTCGGTTACGGTATCTTCCACCTGAGTGATGATGTCCCCGGCCCGGATTCCCAGCCGATAGGCCGGTGTCCCCTCAATGGGGCTGATGACCATGATCTTTCCGTCTCGTTTGGAAACCATAATGCCCAGACCCGAAAAGCGGCCCCGCTGTCTCTGCATCATGACGTGATACTCATCGGGAGTGAGAAAGTAGGAATGGGGATCAAGATGAATCAGCATCGATCGAATGGAGTGGTACACCATACGATCCAGAGGCACTTCCTCCGCGTACCATTCGCTGGCGGCGGAGAGCAGGCCGGTGTAGGGACCGAACGCTCCCGAAGCCTCCTTGGGCTGAGTCACGCGCGGACCCAGGACCGCGCCCATCATGGTGGCCACGACAAGGATGAAGAGGGGAACAATCAGAGGGGTGGGGCGCTTCACAACGATATTATACACGATAAGATTTTCTTCCCTGTGGATGGTGACGCGCGGATAGGGTTCTGATATAATGTATGTCCATCATTTTCAGCCATTCAAGGAGGTAGACCATGAAAGTCTATAAGAAGATTACCCTTGTAGGAGTATCGGAAAAGAGTGTCGAAGATGCCATTCAGCTGGCACTGGCCCAGGCATCCAGAACCGTAAAGGGATTATCATGGTTTGAAGTCGGAGAAATCCGTGGTGCCGTAAAAGAAGGAAAGGTCATGGAGTATCAGGTCACACTGGAAGCCGGCTTCCGGGTCCTTGAGGAGGGTTGACATGAAAATCGGAATTAATGGTTTTGGAAGAATCGGTCGCGGTTTTCTTCGAGAGGTCATTTCAAGGAAAGAAACTCTGGATGTCGTTGCCATCAACGATATTACGGATGCAAAAACCCTTGCGCACCTCCTGAAATACGATTCCGTTCATGGAGTCTTTCCCCATGATGTAAAGGCGGGAGACGGAACCGTTATCGTGGATGGAAAGTCCATTGCCGTATACGCTGAACGTGATCCTTCGAACATCCCCTGGGAAAAACATGGTGTTGAGGTGGTCCTGGAGTCCACCGGTCTTTTCCGGAAGAAAGCGGATGCCATGAAGCACCTTCGCGGTAGCGTCAGGAATGTCGTCATCTCCGCACCGGCGAAAGATGAGGATATCACCGTTGTCGTCGGAATCAACGATGACAAGCTCGATGCCTCCATCCACAAAGTTATCTCCAATGCATCCTGCACCACCAACGCAACGGCGGTAACCCTGAAGCCTGTCCTGGACCGCTGGACCTTCGTGGAAGGCTATCTTCTCACCGTGCATGCCTACACCAACGACCAGCGCATCCTGGATCTGCCCCACAGTGATCCGCGCCGTGCCCGAGCCGCGGCCCTCTCCATGATTCCCACAAGCACGGGGGCGGCCAAGGCCGTAGCCCTCGTGATGCCCGAAGTCAAGGGAAAGTTTAACGGTATGTCCCTGAGGGTTCCTACTCCCAACGTCTCTTTCGTCAGCCTTACGGTAACGCTGAAGGAGTCCCCCTCGGTGGATGAGCTCAGGGAAGCCTTCCGCACTGACGCCGGAAGCCATCTCAAGGGCCTGCTGGACTACACGGAGGAACCGGTGGTGTCCATCGATATGAACGGCAGCAGAGCCTCCGCCACTCTCGATGCAACCCTGCTGGACAAGGTAGGTGACAATACCTACGCTATCTTCTCCTGGTACGACAATGAAACGGGGTATAACAACCGTCTGATCGATGTGATCCGTAAGCTATGAACATTCGAACCCTCAGCGATCTCGATCTGAAGGGCCAGAGGGTCTTTGTTCGGGCCGATCTGAATGTTCCGCTGGATGGAAAGGGAGAGGTCATGGATGAAACACGAATTCAGGCGATTCTTCCCACCCTCCGCCATCTCGCGGATCATCAGTGTCCTGTTATCCTGGCCTCCCATCTCGGGAGGCCCAAGGGGCCCGATCCATCTGCCTCACTGGTGGGGGTTGCGAAACGGCTGGCCGAACTGATTGACGGAACGGTCCTCTTTCCCGGCGAGGTGGTGGGTGAACGGGTCACGTCTACAGCCGAAGAATTAAAAGCCGGTGAGGTCCTCCTCCTGGAGAATCTCCGCTTCCATCCCGGGGAAAAGGGAGGCGACCCGGAATTTGCACGGGCACTTCGGGACCTGGCCGACATCTATGTGAATGATGCTTTCGGGACGGCCCATCGAAAAGATACATCCACCTATGATCTGGCCTTCTTATTTGAGCAGCGGGCGGCAGGTCTCCTCATTGAAAAGGAAGTAGCTGCCCTTTCCCGTATTGTTGAAGATCCGGAACGTCCCTTCGTAGCCATCGTGGGGGGAGCCAAGATCTCCGGGAAACTGGAAATACTGAAATCCCTGATCCACAAGGCGAATCTTCTGCTGGTCGGGGGCGGTCTGGCCAATACGTTTCTGGCGGCCAAGGGTTATCAGATTGGAAAATCTCTGGTGGAAGAAGATCTATTGCAGGAGGCACGCAATATCATGGCCCTCGCCCAGCAGCGTCAGGTCATGATTCGCCTCCCGACGGATGCGATCACCACCGACCGGATCGACTCAAAGAACCGGTACCACATTCAGGTCAATGTGATCCCGGTCAACCATCTGATTGCCGACATCGGGGAGCAGACGGTAGGGAAATTTCAGGCCGACATCGCCCGGGCCAAAACTGTTTTCTGGAATGGTCCCATGGGGATCTTTGAAAAGTCCGGGTTTGCGGGTGGAACCAGGGCCATCGCAAAGGCAGTGGCTGCATGCGAAGGATTTACCGTCGTGGGAGGAGGAGAGAGTGTTGCCGCCGTTCATCAGTCCAATGTTGCGGACAGGATCAACCATATTTCCACGGGTGGTGGTGCCTCCCTTGAATTTATCGCGGGGAACAGCCTTCCTGCCCTGGAGGCTCTTGCCCTATGAAGTACCCACTCCTTGCCGCCAACTGGAAGATGAACATGACCCGCGATCAGGCCCGTACCTTCTGCCGGGATCTCACGGCAAAACTGGATCCCGCCTCCCTTTCCCATGTTCTGATCGCCCCCCCCTATACTGCGATTGAGACGGTGGCATCCTGCCTGAGCGGGAGCGTCCGGATTGCTGCGCAGAACTGCCATTTCGCTCCCAATGGAGCCTTTACAGGGGAGATTTCAACCGGCATGCTGATCGATCTCGGAGTGAATGCGGTCATCATCGGCCACTCTGAACGAAGGCATGTCTTTCACGAATCCCAGGATCTGGTTACCCATCGGCTCCGGGGCGTTGTAGAGTCAGGTCTTCATGCGATCTATTGCGTGGGTGAGACCCTGGAGGAGAGGGAATCCGGCCGGACCTTCGACGTCCTGGAAGCCCAGCTTGAGCCTCTGCCGAACCTTGGATCCGCGCTCGATAAGGTCACACTGGCCTATGAGCCGGTGTGGGCCATTGGTACCGGGAAGGTCGCGTCCGTGGAACAGATTGCGGAAGTCCACGGTCGTCTGAAAGAACGATTTTCAAGCCTGGCCGTGCTCTATGGAGGCAGTGTCAAATCGGACAATATCCGTTCCATTGCATCACTTTCCTCCGTGGATGGTGCCCTGATCGGAGGCGCCAGCCTGAAAGTCGATGAATTTCTTGCTATAATCCGCGAAACGTTAATCGTTAAAGGAGTTTAAATGTTTACCGTTTTTCTGGTCATTATTCATGTTATCGTCTGCCTCTTCCTGATTGGTGTTGTCCTGCTTCAGCAGGGGAAGGGGTCGGATCTGGCGAGTGCCTTTGGCGGCGGGGGGGGACAGGCTGCCTTCGGAGCCCGGAGTGGTGCCACCTTCATGCACAAGCTGACCGTTGGAGCCTTTGTGGTCTTTATCCTTACCTCGGTCATGCTGGTTATTGTCAACCGTCAGGAAGGTCCTTCCGTCGTGGATGAAGTGAAGCAAACGGCGGTTGAAGAAGAAACGCAGGGTGCGACGGAATCCCAGGAAGCTGCTGAGACGCAGACCCCGGATACAGGCGCTGCCTCCGAAGCTCCTGCAGAAGACGCTCAGCCCCAGAACTGACAAAACCGTAAAAGTGAAACGACCGGCAGCCAGGAGGCATGCCGGTCGTTTTCTATTCCTTGGACTTGATCTATTTGGGAATGATTGCTTTGGCGATCGTCTGCAGCTGCATGTTGGACGTTCCCTCGTAGATCTGGCCGATCTTGGAATCGCGGTAAAATTTCTCCACCGGGTATTCGCGGGTAAATCCATATCCTCCGTACAGGTTGACCGCTTCCGAGGCAACCCGTTCGGCAACTTCACTGGCAACCAGCTTAGCCACGGCGGCTTCGAGAACAAAGGAAAGTCCGGCATCCTTGAGCCGGGCCGCATTGTACACGTGCAGGCGGGCCGATTCGATATCGGTGTGCATCCGGGCGAGTTCAAACTGAACACCCTGAAAGGCGTTGAGCGCCTGGTTAAACTGCTTTCTCTCGGCCGTGTAGGCAAGGGTATAGCCAAGGGCTCCTTCCGCCAGACCGAGCATTTGAGACCCGATCCCGATCCTCCCCTCGTTCAGGGTTTCAATGGCGACCTTATACCCTTTCCCTACTTCTCCCAGAAGATTTTCCCTGGGTACCCGGCAGTTTTCCATCACGAGCTCACAGGTGGAGGAGGCCCGAATCCCGAGCTTATCTTCCTTCTTTCCGACCGAAAAACCTTCAAAGCCCCGCTCGACGAGAAAGGCCGTGATTCCCTTGTACCCGAGATTCATGTCCATCGTGGCAAAGATTATAAATAGATCCGCCTCTCCTGCGTTCGTGATCCATAACTTCTGCCCGTTCAAAAGAAAGTGATCTCCCTTGTCTTCCGCTTTACAGCGAAGCGCAAAGGCATCCGAACCTGATCCGGCTTCGGAAAGAGCATACGCGCCGACAATCTCGGAAGTGAGCCTCGGAAAGTACTTCGCCTGCTGTTCCTCGGTCCCCCATCGACGGATGGCGTTGTTGACCAGGGTGTTCTGAACATCGACCAGGACGGCAACCCCCGGATCCACCTGCGATAGCGCTTCGATGGCCAGAATGCTCATGAAAAACGTTCCATCCGATCCACCAAATTTTTCAGGAACATCAATCCCCATCAACCCCGCTTCAAAGAGCTTGGACAGAAGGGCCCTGTCCAGGTGGCTCTCCTCATCCATTTTGGAAACGAGAGGGCGGATCTCGTTGTCGGCGAAATCCTTTACCATATCGAAAAACATCTGTTCTTCTTCAGTTAACACGGTCAGGGGGCGACCCTCGTCAATCGTGGGGCTCATGGAACCTCCTCGGAATTGGGATAGTGATCTATCTTGTCCCAAAATGGCCGTTCCTGTCAAACCGCGCTTTGATCGCGTTCCCGCGGGGTTTTGATTTTTCAGCTTTGGAACGGAGTTACGGTGAATGTGCAGTCCCGGGCATGCTCCAGCCGGATGCTTCTCTTTCCATGACATGAGCGACGTGCGGGCTTGCGTACGGCCGCCCTGCCAGAAGCTCCCGGATGGCGGACGTTAAAAGTCCGGCGACTTCGCGCTTCGTGACATATCCCGAGGCTCCGGAGCGGAAGGCCTGGGTAATGTGAAACGGGTCATCGTGTACGGAGTAGACCAGAAGGGGCATGGCATAGCCAAGATTCCTCAATTGTTTCAGCAGGGTAAGCCCGCTTTCCCTGCCGAGCGAAAGATCCACGATCACTAGGTCCGGTGCACAGCGCGGGATATCGTGGCATGCGGTCATGGCATCGCCCGCCTCGCCGCAGACCTGGATCCCTTCCTGTTCCAGGAGAATCTGGATCTCCTGGCGGACGATCGGATGGTCATCCACGACAAAGAGACGCGCCGGACCTTCAGGGCCTGAGATCATAAGCTCATTCTCGATCGACCGGTCCTCCTGTCCTCACTACGGGGAAACATTCCCGCACAGGTCGACCGTCACGACCCGGTATGCGACAAAGGAGGACGCCAGCGGATCGGAGGCGCCTGTGGAGGCCAGGGATCCAAGCAGGGTCCATTCCGAGGGGAACGATGCCCCGTAGGATGTCGTCCCGTAAACCTGGTATCCGGCAAGGTCTCCGCATGTCACTTCCTCCCAGGTCAGTGACGCGTCCATTCCCGATTTGACGATATCCAGTGTGCTTCCCACCTCCCCGCACGGTGCCGTGTCTCGCGTATCCGCGCCGTAGTCGGCATAACCGTAGCGTCCGTTCCCGCAGCCGTTGACGTAGTAGACCCCGTAACAGTATGAGACATCGGGTGCCGCGGTCGTGTCCAGAATGGTGGCCGGGCTCCCGTAGGGAATCCAGTCGGAGATGGGCGATGTCGTGGTGCAGTTCAGCCCGCGGATGACCTGGTATTTCCGACCGGAAGGGTTGACGCCGTTATCGCCCCAGTCCGTCGGCTCCGCCGGCCAGTCGATCCGGACCCCGGAGTAGCTGCAAGCGGATTCATCATGGGGGTTGACAGGCATCTTCGTCGCGACACCGCCCACCATATCCGCCGCCGAGGCGCCGATCGTGGTGGTACTGAAAGAACAGCCGTTGTTGAAGCGCACCTGGTAGAGATAGCTCGTTCCGTTCGTTCCCGTAGTGTCGGTGTGGGAGGTTGCCGTGGCGGCCAGCCCCGTGGCAATGGCCGTTCCGCCCCGCAGGACGTCGATGGTCCGCGTCCCGCTGCCGTTGTCGTTCCAGCTGCTGGGCGCAGACCAGGTGACGGAGACCCCGGAGTCGTCGCAGACCGATACATCCGCGGCACTGTTGTTGGCCGCCGTGGGTGTTGTAGAGACGGAGTCCGTAGCCGAAGCACCGCTGGTGGTAGTGCTGATGGAGCATCCGTTATTGAAGCGTACCTGGTAGAGATAGCTCGTTCCGTTCGTTCCCGTAGTGTCGGTGTGGGAGGTTGCCGTGGCGGCCAGCCCCGTGGCAATGGCCGTTCCGCCCCGCAGGACGTCGATGGTCCGCGTCCCGCTGCCGTTGTCGTTCCAGCTGCTGGGCGCAGACCAGGTGACGGAGACCCCGGAGTCGTCGCAGACCGATACATCCGCGGCACTGTTGTTGGCCGCCGTGGGTGTTGTAGAGACGGAGTCCGTAGCCGAAGCACCGCTGGTGGTAGTGCTGATGGAGCATCCGTTATTGAAGCGTACCTGGTAGAGATAGCTCGTTCCGTTCGTTCCCGTAGTGTCGGTGTGGGAGGTTGCCGTGGCGGCCAGCCCCGTGGCAATGGCCGTTCCGCCCCGCAGGACGTCGATGGTCCGCGTCCCGCTGCCGTTGTCGTTCCAGCTGCTGGGCGCAGACCAGGTGACGGAGACCCCGGAGTCGTCGCAGACCGATACATCCGCGGCACTGTTGTTGGCCGCCGTGGGTGTTGTAGAGACGGAGTCCGTAGCCGAAGCACCGCTGGTGGTAGTGCTGATGGAGCATCCGTTATTGAAGCGTACCTGGTAGAGATAGCTCGTTCCGTTCGTTCCCGTAGTGTCGGTGTGGGAGGTTGCCGTGGCGGCCAGCCCCGTGGCAATGGCCGTTCCGCCCCGCAGGACGTCGATGGTCCGCGTCCCGCTGCCGTTGTCGTTCCAGCTGCTGGGCGCAGACCAGGTGACGGAGACCCCGGAGTCGTCGCAGACCGATACATCCGCGGCACTGTTGTTGGCCGCCGTGGGTGTCGTGGGTGCCTGATCGGTGGCGGCGGCACCCGCGGTCGTCGCGCTCTGTCCGCAGCCGTTGTTGTATCGCACGGTGTAGGTGTAGCTCGTCCCGTTGGTGCCGGTGATGTCGGTGCAGTTCACTGTTCCGTATGCCTTATTGCCACTACAGCCACCAGATGGAATAGCAGCACCGTTCCTCAGAACAGTGTAGGTCCGCGTCCCCGTGTCGCTGTCCCCCCAGGAACCCGGATCGGCGGTCCAGGTCACCAAGACCCCCGTGTCGGCGCATACAGAGAGATCGGCGGCCGTGTTGTTGGTCAGCGAAGAGGGGACCGAAGGGAGGTTGTCGGCCGCGGCGGCCGTGGTGGTGGCATACTCTCCACAGGCGTTGTAGTATCGGACCGAATAGTTGTAGCTTGTCCCGTTGGTCCCGCCGGTGTCGGTGTAGGAGGTCGTCCCGTAGGCAAGCCCAAGAGCAATGCCGGTACCGTCCCGGTAGACGCTATACCCCCGGGTTCCATTCGTCGCGCCGTGATCACCCCAGTCCGTGGCCTCGGCCGGCCAGGTCACCGTGACCCCGGTGTCCGCGCAGCCGCTGGCATCGGCCGCCGTGATGGGGGGTACGATGGGAGTCTCTTTTTCGTAGTCCATGCCCTGGGCGGCCGGAGTGTGGGCGGAGAAGAAACCGCAGGCGTTGCGGTATACCACGGTGACGGAATGGGTGACATTCGTAGGATCGAGGTAGTAATCCATCGAGGTGATGTTCATATCGTACGGGTGGGCATCCAATTGGATTCCATCCACCCAGATCTGGTATTCCCGGTCGAACAGTCCGCCGGTGTCGTTCCAGCTGGCCGGGTCCCGGGTCCACGAAACCGTCAGCTTGTTTCTTTGACAGAGAAGCGTGTCGACCGCCACGGTGGGGGCCGTCAGCCCGGAAGGGGCGCTCCCCGTGATCGTATCGGAGGCTGTGACGGTCCCCGAGTTGGTGGAGTATCCGCAACCGCTATTGTAGCGGACATAATAGGTGTATGTGGTTCCGGCCACGGTCGTGTAGTCGATATAAGCGTTGGTGGTGGCTCCTGTGTAACTGCGGGTCGCCAGCAGGGTTCCATTGCGGTAGATTTCAAAGCTGCGGGTCCCGTACCCCGAGTCGTACCATCGGAAGGCGTCTTTCCAGGTGATCCGGATTCCCTGGGAGCAGGAGTCCAGGTCAGCGGCCGTCACGGGGCTCGATTGGAGGCTCGGTGAGAAGGTCGAACAGACGCCGTAAGAGCCACCTGCCGTCGGGTAGTTGAAGCCCGAGTCTCTTCCGCCCCAGACGATCATGTGGACACCCGCCTCTCCAATCTCGATGGCCCGATGCAGTTCTCGAGCCGTGGGTGCACCGTCTGTAGGCATGGGTGTCCAGGAGTCGGTGTCCAGGCTGTACCGTCCCCCCGTGTTGGTCTGATAGGGCGAGGCGTCCGTATAGCCACCCCAAACCACCATCTCCTGGGCATTGTGGCTCCACACCGCGGAATGGTTGTGGCGTCCCGAGGGAGCATTCGTCGTCGATGTCGGTGTCCAGGTGCCCGCTGAAACATCGAGCCGGGCCCCCGTGTTCAGGCTGTTGTAGGGACTGCTTGCCTTCATCCCTCCCCAGACGATCTGGGCCCCCCCGTAAAGACGGCGCACCATGGTGGGCCACATGCGTGGTTCCGGCGCCCCGGAGGTTGGGGTTGCGGAGATCCATAAATCCGTTCCGTTGTGACGGCCTCCGGTGTCGAGGTAGAGTCCGGACCCGGCCCAGCCGCCCCAGATGATCATCTTGTCGTTGGTGTCCCAGGTCGCGCAATGCTCGGCGCGCGGGTAGGGAGCTCCGACGTTTCCGACGACCTCCCAGCTGTCCGTCGTGGGATTATAGCGGCCGCCGGTATCGACAGGAAAATAACTGCCGTCATCTCCCCCCCATACGACAGCATCGGTTCCCGTCCAGACCATCGAAAACAACTCACGGCCCGTCGGGCAGTTCGTCCCCGTCGAGGTGGCGGTCCAGGAATTCGAAACGGGATTGTACCGACCCCCCGTCCGATTAGCGGGATCACCCGTATTTCCCCAGACGATCATCTCGCTGCCGGTCCAGACGGCCTGGCTGGCTGAACGGGCCGATGGCGCCGAGCTGGTGGAGGTTGAGGCCCAGGAATCGGTGGCCGGGTTGTAGCGCCCGCCGGAATTCAGAAGGCCGCTCCCATTGCCTCCGCCCCACACGATCATCACCGTGCCCGTCCAGACACAGGCGAATCCGGTTCGACCGGCCGGTGCTCCGGTGGTGGAGATGGCTTCCCATCCCTCCAGGCCGGATCGCATCTTCTGGGGTATGGCGGGAAGGGAGAGGTCGTAGAATTCCATCGCGTCCAGACCATTTTTCTCCGCTGGATAGTGATCCCGGGCCTTGTTCCACCAGAGGGTGAAGGGAGTTTTCCTCCAGACCATCGTCCCTACCCGGACCCGATCGGGCCCGGCGTCCACGACGGTCTGGACATAGTAGTGTTCGCCCCCGTCTTTGAGCCCACTCACGGCCCCCGACAGGTCTGAGGGCGACTGAACGAACGAACGCCCGAAGGTGTCGCCCAGCGTCTGGAGCTCTTCCCGCCACAGTTCAGGCTCACGCCAAACGATCCCACGGCGTTCTTCCTCCAGGCGGCCGGTGTTTTCTTTGTTATCGGGGATACGTCGGTATTCCACCTCGTGATAGGTGCCGCTAAGGGAGCGGAGGTCATGGGCGTCGGTGAGCCCGGAAAGTTCTTCGAGAGCGTGGGCCTTCAGGTCACCATGGATGCTCTCGTCGGCGTAGTATCGAGCCCGGAGCCGGTTCTCGGCCAGGATGGGCCGGGCCACAACTTCGGCG
Organism: Thermoanaerobaculia bacterium; assembly: GCA_035593605.1. Lineage (NCBI taxonomy): Bacteria > Pseudomonadati > Acidobacteriota > Thermoanaerobaculia > Thermoanaerobaculia bacterium. Next base: position 100,720 of record DAOSWS010000001.1, read on the forward strand.
ATCAGGGCCGGGTCGTTCCCCAGGGCGGACCAGAGCTCGCGCAGGCGCTCGGGCATCTTGGTGGCCTCCGCCTCACGTTTGAGTTCCGCCTGGAGCTGGTCCGGGGTAATGGGATCGAAGTAGAGGGCCTCCAGCGCTCCGCTCATCCGCAGAGGTTCCTCCGCACGCATGGCGAGGGTCTCTTCCGAAAGGTATTCCTCCAGGGTTGGTTTCGGTCCCGGGTTCTCGGCCGGCCAGTTCAGATGTTCAAGCTCGAGGGCGGCCACGATCCGGTGAACATCCCGGAGGACCTGGTTCATCTCCTGTCCAGATTCCCATTCAATATCTCGGAAGGAAGATGAACGGGAGGAAAGAACCTCGGCGAAAGTGATGGAACACCATGCAAGGGTGAGTGCGATAAATGCAGTCCGTATCCCTTTGAACGTGTCTGATGTGATGGATCGGAGTATGTGAGTCACGGTAGAAACCTCCCTGGGGTCAGTGACGGCCCGGTGAGAACAGATTCCGGGGTGATACAGGTATACCGTGATCGGGGGGGATTGTCTGTAGAGGAAATTACCTACACGGAGGCCGACAGGAGGGCGGGCAACCTATGGTTCCGGAAGTCTTTCTGCGGCGTGACGCCGAAGTTCTTCCATTCCCGAAAGATCAAGCTTCAAAAGAATTCGTCCGAAATAGGAGTCGACCGTGCGACGGCTTACTCCCAGTTCCGAAGCAATGCCCGCCGGGGTATAGCCCCGGCCCAGGAGCCTGTAGATCTTCAGTTCCTGGGGGCTCAGCGGCTCAGGGTGCACGGTGCTTGAGGGCATATCGGTAAGGACTCCGGCAACGCGGGGACTCAGGTAACGATTCCCTTCGAGTATCTGGCAGATGGCGTTCGTGAGAACGGTGGAGACTTCCCGCTTGGTCACGTAGCCGGACGCTCCCGAAGCAAGGGCCTGAGAAATGTGGAAGGAGTCTTCATGCATTGAGTAGACCAGCAGGTGGACCCCGGGCATGAGATCGGTGATCCTGCGCAGGAGCGGCAGTCCGCTCTCTCCACCGAGAGAAAGATCGACCATTACCAGATCGGGGGAACTTGCAAGGATGTGGTCCAGTGCTTGACCCGGGTCTTCCGCCTCTCCGCAGACAAGGATTCCTTCCTGCTCCAGAAGGAGGCGGAGGCCCTGGCGAACGACGGGATGGTCATCCACGAGAAAGATTCGGATGGGACGGTCCGGCTCCCTGATCATGGGGTTTCCTCCGGTTTTGATAATTTCTCCGGGAGGGGAGTGCTACAGAGTACCGTGGTTCCGCGGTCTGGAACCGTATGGATAGAGAGAGAGCCTCCCAGTAATCCGGCTCGATGGTGCATGATCCGAATTCCCATGCCGTCCATGGTTCTGCCGTCGGTCATACCGGTGCCATCATCCGAGATGGCTAGCTGTAGACTGTCGCTGTCTTTCCTAACTTCAATGGTGACATGGTGCGGCCTGGCGTGCTTCAGGGCGTTGTTCACCGCTTCCTGGGCCAGGAGAAACAGTTGCGTGGCCGCGTTTTTATCCCCGGGACGGATGTCACCCTCATGGTGCAGGATGCATTCGATGGTTCCGGACATGGATGCCTGGGTGGCCAGGTTGCCCAGGGCTGTAATAAATGAATCCGGCTCAAGCTCTTCCTGGCTTAATCCGTGCGCAAGATCATGTATTTCACCAACAGATTCATTCAGGATTTCAGTAATCGCCTGAACGTGGGGAATGACTTCGTTTCCCTGCGGATAGGCCTGAAGCTTGTTTTCAACCACTTTGCATCGCAGCAGAGCAGCTGTGATCTGCTGGCAGGGGCCATCGTGAAGCTGATGACCAACGTTTACCCTTGTTCGCTCCCCGGCGTTGAAGAGAAGGTGTTCAAGACGCCCCCTCTCCTGTGCGGCCTCCCGTTCTGCGGAGATCGTGCTTCTCAGGAAATGGATCAGACTGTCCATGAGAATCAAAAGTGTGACCAGGGAAAAGGCCAGCATGATCCCCTGAAAGAATAAAAAATTTACGGCAGAAATGGTATTTGTCGTTTTCGGGATGAGACTACTTCCTGTCATTGCAGTCAACGTATAGATGGATAAGCTGATTGCCGAGGCGATCCATCCGGATCTTCTTCCGACGAGAATCAGGGCATACATCGGCATGACAAGGAAAAAGATGCGGCCCACACCCTGAAATCCTGTGGAGGAAAAGATGGTTGCCGCCGCCCCGAATCCAGCCGCAAGAACCAGCCAGACGCGGAACTCATGGGGTAACCGTTTAAAGAGGAATACTCCAACCAGGATCCCATACATGGCCAGGACAAGAAGACGCTGTTTTAGCGGGGCAATCTGAGGATGATATGAAAATACCATGAAGAGGCGGACGGCTCCCGTGATTAACATGGCCCACAATAACCAGCGAAAGGCAATTTGCTGCCAGGCACGAATACCGGCTTCAACTTCAATCCCTGTTTTTGATGGTTTGTGTGCCGGGAAGGTTTCCTTCTTCAGGATCTCAGATTTTCCAATTGGAGGGCTGTTCCCGCTGGGTCGCCCAGCCATGTGAGTGATCTTCACATGAAAATCATAACATTATCAAAAAAAGAAAATCCTGATCACTCACTCTGAAGATATTGAAATCCTGTCGAATCCGATACACTTTTTGACATTGTTAATTGAAAAAACCTACTGAAAGGAGGCTTTATAAAAATCACTCGAGTGATCCACCTGCAAATCTTGCCACACTACCGTACTCTGACTGGATGCGATCCTCAAGCGCCCTGTTCCTGTGGCCGTATCCGCCGGATGAGAGAGCCTGTCCAGCTCTGAAGGTCTTCGAAGAGAGAGTAGAGGATCGGTACATAGACCATCGTAAGGAAGGTCGAGACCATGAGACCGCCGATTGCGACGATCGCCAGAGGTGACAGGCGCTCAAGACCGATGGCCCACTCCATGGCGATGGGAATCATGCCTACCGACGTGCCGACTGCAGTCATCAGGATCGGCCGCGTACGTACGCGAACGGAGCCGATGAGGGCGTCGACGCTGGTTTCCCCTCTTTCTCTGGCGGCGGCGATGAAATCAATGAGCAGAATCGAATTCTTCACCACGATGCCCGCGAGCAGGATCATTCCCATCATCGACGGCATGCAGCCGTGTTTGCCGGCGATGAGCATGCCCCACGAGGCGCCGATAAGGGCGAGCGGAATGGCCGACATGATGGTCAGGGGGTGAATCCACGATTTGAAGGCAGGCACGAGCGAGAAATAGAGCAGAATAAGGCCGAGCACCAGCGCCTTTCCGAGGCGGGCAAAGCTCTCGTTCATCTGCTTGATCTCGCCCTCATGGCTGATCCGGTATCCGGACGGCAGATTGAGTCCGGTGAGCGCGGTTTCAACATCCTCCTGAAGGTGAGAAATTGGCTGGCGCGACCGGTAGGCCTGAATATCCAGCGTGCGCTGAAGCCCCTGTCGCGTGATCACCGAAGCCACCGGCCTGTGCTCGAATCGGCCGAGCTGGACAAGCGGTATCCGCCCCACAGGCGTTGACACCGGGTAAGTTTCCAGTTCGGTCACGTCCTGCCGCTGTTCCCTGGGCAGTTGGACCCAGATGGCCAGGCCGTCCTGATTGGGCACGCGGAAAGTGGAGCTCGGCATCCCGCGCACCGCCCCGGCAACCTGGCCGAGAACGGAGGTTGGCGAAACCTGGTAGAGGGCGAGCTTCTCGGGATCGGCGATAAACGTGATCTCTTCGGAGTCCATTGTCCATGAGCGGGTCACCGAAGTGGCACCGCGCAGATGGGCGCGAAGCCTGGCCTCGACATCTTTCCCGATGGCGTCGAGGGTCTTAAGATCCGGCCCCGAGACCATGACGTCCACCGAGGCCCGAATGGTCGACAATGGGGTGGCGCCGAAGTCGAAAACATCGACGCTCCTGAGCCCCGGGATTTCCTGGAAACGCGTGTGGAGGTCCTTTTCGATGTCCCAGATGGATGCCGATCTCTGGAATCGGTCGGTCAGGTGAACCGTGATGTTTCCCTGCTGCGGCAGACGCCCGGCGCCGAAGGAGATGACGGCAGGTTCGGATCCGATTAACGAGGACACGGAGTTTACCTCCGGGCGCGAGAAGATGATCTCCTCCATCCGCGACATCACACGCTCGGTCTGCTCAAGCGAGGTGTTAGAGTCTGCCTCGAAGTTGATCTTGATAATTCCCGTGTCCATCGGCGGCATGAGATCACGCCCGATCAGAGGCATCTGGCGGGCGGAAACTGCCAGTAAGGCCAGACCGAGAATGAGAAAGAGAGCTCGGTGCGAAAGGGCAATTGAGGTAAGGCGCACATAGAAGTCGCGAATTGGATCGATCACCTTTTCGTTGAATCGGTATACGAGAAGCTCGAAGCGGTTACGGCCTTTTCCCTCGCCCCGTCTGAGCAGGGCAGGGGCGAGCAGGGGGATCACGGTGACTGACACGAGATAGGAGGCAAGCAGCGCGATCGAGAGGGTGATCGAAAGCGGACGCAGGACTGTCTGTACGAAGCCGCCGATGAAGATGATGGGCAGAAGTACCATGATCGTAGCGTAGGTACCCGAGAAGATCGCCAGCATCACTTCCTGGGTACCGCCCACGACAGCCTGGTGGATATCGGTCCCTGATTCGTGATAATGGCGTTCGATGTTCTCGAGGACTACGATTGCGTCGTCGAGCAGCATGCCGACAGCGATAATCACTGCCGTCAGCGTCACCATGTTGAACTCGAACCCGAATATCCACATGACGGCAAAGGTCAACAGGTAGGTGAAAGGAATCGAGATTGCCGCAAGGATCATGCTGCGGAGATCGGCAAGGAAGAGGAAAATCACCAGAATGGTCATGATCACCGCATCACGAAGGGCATTGAGCATATTGCCAACAGAGAGCTCGATGAGCGTGCCCTGGGTGTCCGGGATGGTAATTTCGAGGCCCGGGTAGGTGGCTTCGAGGTCGGGAATGACGGTACCCATTCCGGCGATCGTCTGCAGGGTATTGCCAGATGTGGAACGCTGGACATTGACCGCGATCGCAGGCTTTCCGTCGCCATGGTAGGCACTCTGGGGTTCAAGAGTTCCGCGGTGGATGGTGGCAATGTCTGCAAGGTGGATATCACCTCCTGGAAGATGAGCGATGGTGATTGATCCAATTTCCGAGAGACTCTGGAACTCGCCAGTGCGCTTGAGAAGGAACTGGGAATCCGAGGTGATGAATAGACCCACGGGCTGGTTGGCGTTGAGAGCCATCAGGTGCTCTCGCACTGCAGGCGGGGTGAGGCCGAAATGCTCGAGCTTGTCGCGGTCAAGCTCGATCCGGACCACCGGCTGATGGGCGCCGAAGACTTCGACGTTGGAAACCTCGGGCAACTGCAGAAGACGCTCCTTGATCTGGTTTTCAGCGATCTGGCGCACCATGGACAGATCGAGCGGCGATCCGTCTTTCGGGCGAAGGGCGAGGGTGAGTACCGCCGGTGTGGCAGAGGAAACCTTGAAGATCATCGGCGGTCGGATGGCCTGAGGCAGGCCCGCCCTGATCTTCTCGAGTCCGTTGGCTACGTCGGTGGCGGCGGAGTCGAGGCCTTTGGAATATTCAAACTCGACCATTACTGCGGACACCTCATCCTTGCTCACCGAGGTAACCCGCCGTACCTGCTCAAGAGTGTTGAGCTCCTTCTCGATGGTCCGAGAAACATCAGCCTCGACGTCGGTTGCGGAGGCCCCGGGATAGACCGTGACCACGGCGATCTGGGGCCTTTCGGAGTCAGGGAACAGGTTGACCGGCATCTGTCGATAGCCGACAAGTCCGATCACCGCGGCCAATAGCACCAGTGAAGTCAGAAGGTGTGGTTTCCTGAGATAGCTGTCTACGATATTCATGGCCGTATTTCTCTCAACTCTCACGATTCGCGATCTTCACCCTCACGCCGTCGGCCAGGGTCATGAGACGTGAGGGACGTGCGACGATTACGGTGTCACCCTGCTGAAGCGCGCCGGTGACCACAACGGTGTCGGATGATCGATCGACGATCGTGACGGTCACCGGGTGAACCGTGCTGTCAACCACTCTGAAAACCCAGGTGTCCTTTTCACCTTCCAGAAGGGAGCCGGCGGGGACAGTCAGGCCGGTAGCCGAGCTCAGGCGTATATTGACACCGACCGCCGCCCGGGAGACGAAACCTGGCGGAGGTGACGAGAGATCGGTTTCCATGGTCGCCAGATGGCTTTGATCCATGGACGGGAAGATACGCGAAACCTTGGCGTGGACCGTGTGCTCTCCAAGCGTCACCGTCACCGGACTGCCGATCTGGAGATCGGCGATATCCTCAGGCGGCAGGGAGGCGCGAACCCGAATGTTATTCTGGCGTACGATCTCGAGCAGCGGCTTCCCCGGAACCCCGAGGTCGCCGGGATCGGACGTTCGTCGGGAAACGACTCCAGAGACCGGCGCTGTGAGTTGGCAGTAGCCGAGGCGGGTCCTGGCCTGATCGAGACGGTTCGCCGCCACTTCCGCCTGGGCCCTTGCCGCCTCCAGATGGGCTGCTGATGCGGCTTCGGCCGCTCGAGAGCGATCCCATTGTTCCTGCGAAAAAGCTTTGGCTTCGAACAATCGCTTATCACGCGCCGTCGCATCCTGCTGTGCATCATATTCGATTTCGGCGGCTGCTCTCGCTACTTTGGCTGCCTGGACCCCTGCCTTGCCCTGAGCCACGGCGTCCTCAAATTCGCGGTCATCGAGCCGTACGAGCAGTTCGCCTCGGGCAACCCTGTCGCCCTCCCGGACCTTGATCTCCAGGACTTGAGCCATTACGCGGGGTGCGAGACTGGTCTCCTCGGCTCCAATAACAGTACCCAGGACGTGGCGGTTGCGGGCCACCTCCCCGGCGCGGACCGTCGCGGTCTCCACGGCCACGGTAACGGCTTCAACCAGTGGAGCATGTTCTCTTTCGTGAACCCGTAGGGTGCGGACAGCAATGAGCGCCGCGACAATCATTACGGCAATGACAATCCAGAGTGTCTTTTTCATGGTATGACCTCTCTCTCAACAATGCTGTTGATCTGTGCGCCGGCGGTCAGCGCGCGTGCGCGAGCTCCGGCCAGGTCGGAGAGGGCTTCCTCCTCACGAGCTTGAGCCCGGAGGAGATCCTCGACCGTGCCGGCTCCCGTGTTGAAGCGGATCTGCTCAATACGGGCGGCTTCAGAACCGGCATCGACGCGGGCTTTGGCTGCCTGAATGGATGTTTTGGTAGCCTCGAACTCGGCCATTGCGTCTTTCAACTCGGCCATCACTTCGAGGCGGGCCTTTTCCACAAAGTGTTCGGCTGCCTGCCGGCGGAGCTTTGCCGCTGCACGCTGTTCGGGACGGGCTCCGCCGTGGAAAAGCGGAACGACCATGTCCACAGATACCGCCCAAGTGTTGTAGGTGCGGTCCAGAGACCGGCCGTCGTTTTCCATGTAGTTGCCGCGGAGTAAAACCTTTGGCATGTATTCGCTGGTGGCAATCTTGACGTTGCTTGATGCCTGCGAGAGGGCGATCCGGGCCTGTCTCACGGCCGAAGTCTCATCGATCATGGCTGATAGCTCTGACCACTCCACTGTCCGCTCCGGCATAACCTCAGGAAGCGGATCAACAAAGATGTCGTCGGACGGATCCCTTCCCATGAGCGACAGGAGCAGTGCGCATACCTTATGGCGGTTCGCTTGAACAGCCACCTGCTTGGAACGGACGTTTTCCAGCTCTTCGACCACCTTGAGCCGGTCGATATCGGGCCGCTTCCCCTCGCTCACCATCAGCTCGAGCCTGGAATTTGTAGCTTCGAGGGCCGCAAGCCGATGGCCGAGCGCTTCGTAGATTGCATCCAGGCTCTGTGTTGTTGTGTAGAGTGAAACGATGTTGAAGCGCACCTGCCATGTGGCGCCCTGAAGCTGTGCCCTTGATCTTTCAGACGAAAGTTCGGAAATCTTAACCGAGTTCGATAGCTTACCGCCAAGATACAACGGCACTTCGGCGACCACGCCCCAGCTCCACTGCCGATCGTCGAAGGGGAGGCTCGAAAAACCTTCGGCGAGAAGCTCGGAAGATATCGGGCGGATAATGACATCGTCCTGTAACTGTCTGTAGGAGGCGACGGCATTCAGCGTGCCCCATCGTTGCCGTTGTGCGGCCCTGGCCTCGTGGCCCGCAGCCTCAGCAGTCGAATTGAGAGCTTGCAGGCCGTGACCGGAGGTGAGGGCCTCTGTTAGGGCGTCGTCCAGGCTTATCTTGACCCCTGCCGCGCCCAGGGGGTCTGCGGCGATCAATATATTGGCGAAGAGTAACAGGAGATAACGGGTACTCATGTCTCACTCCTTTCATGGGTGTCGATAATTGCTCTCAGAAACGGAATCAGGATCTCTTCAAAACGGTCCTCCGCAACGACGTCCGGCAGCAGGCGGTGGCGGATCGCGAGCCCTGATACTGCACCAAGAAGAAGAATCGCCATACAGTCCGGTTGAATGGCCCCGATAATCTGCCCGGTCGCCTGCCCTTTCAGCACGACCTCCTCAAGATGGGACAGATATCGCTGGAAGATGGTCCTCATGCGGCCGACCAGGGCTTCATCCCCCGAAACCGAGGCTTCGGCGAGGAGGATGATGGGCAGGCTGTTGAACTGGAGGACAACCCTGGTGTGGTGGCGAACCATGCGCTCAAGACGCTCAGCCGCTCCAACTGTTTCATCGGCTGCAATTCCGGCGATCGGCTCGACAAGCAGATCTTCGAGCCTGTCCATCAGGCTGAGAAGCAACGCCCCCTTGGTCGGGAAGTGGCGGAAGAGTGCGGCTTCAGTAAAACCCACGTTTTCGGCAATCTTGCGGGTCGTCAGACCACTGATGCCCCTTTCACGGACCAATTCGAGAGTCCGGTCAATGATTTCCTTCCGGCGCGGTGTGAGTGGCATCCTTTTGGTGTGTTGGCTCATTCCGTCTCCCTGTGAATAAGTTAGTAAGTGCTTACTTACACTCCTACTATGGGTTGTAAAATCCCCGTTGTCAACCCTTTGTCATGGTGAGCTGTTGAAGACTCAGGGGAGTTACCTGAGCATCTCTAAATTGATTTGGAATTGGCTTTGTTGTCGATTGGTTGCAGGTCCGATCGAATTGACTGTCTTCGAGAGTGGGGGGACCGCATAATTACAGTTGATCGAAGGGTGAGGAGCTCTTCAAGCTGACCCGTGACTGCTCCATCCCGTGGCCTCTGATAAGCGACCACCCTGAGAAATGAACCCGTGAATGGTTCCTGAAATCGCAGGTTCACCGGCTCCCACAGAGAAATGTTGCTATAAATGCAATGACCTCCTCAACTTCGAGGAGGTCGTTACTTTCTGAGTTGCGGGGGGTGGATTTGAACCACCGACCTTCGGGTTATGAGCCCGACGAGCTACCTGACTGCTCCACCCCGCAGGAGGAGTCTATCGAACTCTTGCTAATGTGTCAAGGGTTCCATTTGGAAAATGTCCCAAAATCGGTGCCGGAATTTCCACCTCAGGTAAGTCAAATAACCTTTTTCTAAAACGAAGAATGTTATGCTGTGGAAGGAAAAAGACAGGTATAAGGCTGTTTGCGAAATCGTACCTTTGGTGCTACACTAAAGGTGAGAAACAAGGGAGGTGTATGATGAAACGATTCATGCTGATCCTGTTCGGTATTGGGCTTATGGTCATCCTTGCCTGTAAGCCGGGTTCCAAACAGCCCGAGTTTGACATCACTGCAGAATTTTCAAAACTGGATACGGCGCATAAAGATATTGTTGACGTAAGGACCCAGATCAATGAGCTGGATTCCAAAATCGCCACCCTGGAGGACGCAAAAGCAAATCCTCGAAAGTATAAGAAGGAAGATCTTCCAACAGAAGATCTCGCTGAACTGCAGACCAAGCGGAGTGAGATGAAGTCCCAGCTCGATGAAAAGGTAAATACCTTTATGGATAATCTCACCATGTTCCTCAATAAGGGGCTCAACGATTTTCCGGATGCTCAGGAGACAAAAAAGGCCGTTCGGATGTACAGTGACGAGAATATCCTGATTGCAGAAGAGTACATCCAGAAGGGCGGCAAATATACCAAGGCAATTGACATTTATCGACAGGCCATCCAGTTTGATCCCGAATACGATGTGCTTTTGGAGAAGATCAAACGTGCCGACGAACTGAAATACATCACGCAGGAACGGTTTGATGAGGTTAAGGCCGGGATGAGCATGGATCAGGTCAAGGAGATCTGCGGTGTCCCCAACATCAACTTTATCAAGGAGTACAATGAGGGGGGAAAGACCGTAATCGCCTGGTTCTACCAGAGGGAGGATGCATCCGCGGCTGGTTTTTATTTTAACCGGGGCAGACTCTATAACAAGAAATGGACAGCGGTCAAAAAGGAGCAGTAGATCGAGCTTCCATCCTGGCCCTTCTCAATGATGTAAAAGATGGGCGGCTGAGCCCTTCGCAGGCCGTTGAACAGTTAAAGTCCCTTCCCTTTCAGGCCATAGGCGACATTACGATGGATCACCATCGCGCTCTGAGGAGGGGTGTGCCGGAAATCATCTATGGGGCAGGAAAAACGTTGGACCAGCTCGAAGCCGTGATTCGATCGTACCGGCAGGAAACCCGTCCCCTGCTTATTACCCGCCTGGAATCGACAGTCGTTACCCACCTTCTCAGCCTCTTCCCGGATCTGCATTCCAATCCGCTGGCAAGGACCCTGCGGTCCGGTGCCTTTGCTCCGGAAGAGCCGCCCGCAGGAACTGTCGGGGTTGTGGGAGCGGGAGCCAGTGACGGTTCGGTCGTGGAAGAGGTCTGTGAGACCCTTACCTTTCTTTCCTGCCCTTTTTTTGTGGTTCGAGATGCGGGTGTGGCGGGAATGCATCGGTTTTTAAACCACTGGCAGGAACTAAGTGAGGCTCCCGTGATCGTCGCAGTGGCAGGGATGGAAGGTGCTCTTCCCTCTGTACTGGGAGGACTTTTCCCCGGTCCAATCATCGGGGTTCCCACCAGCGTAGGGTATGGTTCACACCTTGGCGGACTGACGCCTCTTCTGGGTATGTTGAATTCCTGCACGGCCGGTATCGCCGTCGTGAACATTGACAATGGAGTCGCCGCAGGGTATATTGCCTCTCTCATCAATCGCAAACGATAGGAGGTGAGGCCTCTTGGCCTTCGTCGTTGTTAAAAACGGAGAGTCTTTCGAAAATGCGTTAAAACGGTTTAAGCGCCAGTGTGAGCGTGAAGGAATCCTTTCGGAAATCAAAAAGCGCCAGCATTACGAAAAGCCCAGCGAAGTTCGAAAGAAAAAGGTACTCCAGGCGAAGAAGAAGCTTCGACGCAAAGTCCTTAAAGAGAAGCGGCGTTACCAGTCCTGACATGTGGTCGGGCTGTGACCTGGAACAGGTCCTGACCCTTATCGGCACCTTTGCCCGGACAGAGGGCGGCCGGAAGGGTGTTCTGTCTCAGAGGACCTTTCTCTCGGAACCCGAGATCAGCCTTCGCCATGCACGCATCGAAGCGCTGATTCGACAGGGCCGTGTTTCCCTGGAAGGAATCGAAGAGAACATTCATATGTTTCTCAGGATGATCCCTGAGCAAGGGGATCGTCTATCTGAAAAGGCGTCCCACGAGGTTCTCCTTTCTCTGGATCGATTGAGCCGGCTCCATCGTACCTTTCGGGAAGGCCCGGAGCCGGATTTACAGAAATGGGCCGGTGAGCCCTTTGGATTTGAACCGATCCTTGAAGCCTGGCTTCCCCGGTTTCATCCTGAAGGGATTCTTCGTAACGATGCCTTCCCGGAACTGGTTCAACTTGGACGACGGGTCGAAAGAGCCTATCGTGAACTCCAGAAGTCAATTTCGGTGGTTCAGCATTCTCACAAGGACTACCTTCAGGAAGACACGGTTGCATTTAAGGATGAACGCTATTGTCTGCAGGTAAAAGCTTCCTTCCAGTCCCATGTTCCTGGACTCTTCATGGGGGCCTCATCTTCTGGAAATACAGTGTTTATTGAGCCAATGGAGGTGGTTTCAGCCAATAACACTCACCGTCATGCTCTCGAAGACCTGCGGCTCGAGAAGGAACGGATTCTCGGGCGGCTTCTTTCAGAAATCGAACCATTTCGAGAGGATCTCCCGGGAGCTCTTGAATTTTTAGCAGAAGTCGATCTTTATCTTTGTTTCATTTCATTCATGAAAAGGGCGGAAGGAATTTTGCCTGAACAGGCCGAGCTCCGTGAACCATTTTCGATTGTCCAGGGGCGTCATCCGCTGATCGATGAACGGTTTTCAGATTTGCGATCGGACCTTTTTGCCGAAACCGGGCGGAAGGGTTGGGTCATCCCTCTGACCATGACCTTCAAACCGGAACATTCCGTTCTTATCCTCTCCGGTCCGAACGGCGGAGGAAAAACGGTGGCCCTGAAAACCACTGCCCTGATCGCCATTCTGGGCAGAATGGGCTGGCCGGTCCCGGCCGGTCCGGGAACCAGGATTCCCTTCTATTCGGATATCATGATCTTCGTCGGGGATGAACAGGATATGCTGCATGACCTTTCAACGTTTACCGCGGCCATGGGCCGCATGAAGACCATGGTGGACCGGGTAGATCGTGGAACTCTTCTTTTCATTGATGAAGCGGGATTTGGTACGGATCCGGAAGAGGGAGCAGCTCTCGCTACGGCAATCCTGGAATATATTCACAAAAGCGGGGCTCGAGCTTTTATTACAACCCATCTGATGCAGCTCAAGATGCTCGCTCTGACTCATACCTCGTTCGTGAACGCGAGCATGGAATTTGATGCGGAAACCCTTCGCCCCACCTTTACCTTCGTTCCCGGAAAGCCCGGTTCAAGCCATGCGCTCGAGATTGCCAGCTCGACCGGTCTTCGGGATGAGGTGGTTCAACGTGCACGGGCGCTTCTCGGTCCCGAGGCAACGGAAAGGGATCGCATGCTGGATCTTCTTTCCCGAATGGTGGATGAGCAGAGGGCCAGGGGTGATATGCTGAAACGGGAGCTTGACAGGCTGGAGGAAATGAAAATAAAGCTCAAGGAACAGATTCTGAATGAAAAGGAGCGTCTTCGCAACGACCTGGATCACTGGCGTTCCGATGTACTGAAAGATCTGGAACATAAAATTGAGTCCCTTCGAAAGGAAGGCGTGAAAGTCGGCCAGAAGGCGGAGCGAAAGCTCCGGAATAGCGTTCTCTCCGCGCCGGATACTCTGAAAAAATCGGCGGAGACCATCCCGCAGTTTCGTATCGGTCAGGCTGTACGGATTCGAGGAGGAAAGCTCAAGGGGACGGTGCGAGACCTTACAGCGGATGAGCTGCTTCGCGTTGAAATCGAGGGAAAGCAGGTATGGATTCCCGCAGCAGAGGTGCAGACAGATGGAGGTTCGTCAGCCGCTTCGGGAACTGTTGAGTATGAGTCGGCCTCGGAACCTGCCACAAATGTAATGGTCATCGGTATGGATGTCGAGGCATGCCTGGACACGGTGGATGAGGCAATCGATCATGCCCTCCGATCCGGTCTGGGATCCCTCATCATCATCCATGGGCATGGAACGGGAAGACTTCGCCGCGCAGTCCGGGATCATCTGAAACGGCACAGGCAGGTCTCCTCCTTTCGCCCGACTTCGGATAACGGAGGAACGGAGGTGGATCTCTAATGACCCAGGATCGATACCTCCTTGATGAAATCCGGCGTGCCATCAACACGATTAGTGAAATTGGAAGCTACGTAGAGCTGAAAAAGAGCGGATCACGCTGGAAGGGATTGTGTCCGTTTCACAGGGAAAAGACACCGTCTTTCTATGTCGATGAAACGTTGGGTCTTTTTAAATGTTTTGGGTGCGGAAAGGGTGGAGATATCTTCACCTTTGTGATGGAAATGGAGCGTGTCTCCTTTCCCGAAGCTCTGGAGATCCTTGCACGGAAGGCTGGAATCACGCTTCCGGAGAGCCGAAAAGATTCAAAAGAACCGCGAAGTGGTGATGTGGAGGACGTTCTCAAAAGTGCAGCTGAGTTTTTCCATCGAAGCCTCCATGCGGAACGTGCAGGCGTGAGGGATTATTTAACGGGACGTAACTTTGGCGAGGAAATATGGAATCGCTGGCGCATCGGCTGGTCACCCGGCGGCAGCAACCTCTATCGATACCTTCATGGTCGCATTCCGGAGCCTCTCCTTCTTCAGACCGGACTGATCCAGGTGAAGGGGAACGATCGATATGATTTTTTCCGTGAGCGTGTGATGATCCCTCTCTATTCTCCCAACGGACGCATCGTCGGTTTCTCCGGGAGGATGCTGAGGGAGGGGCAGCCTAAATATATCAATTCAAAGGAGACCCGGTACTTTCAGAAGAGTCGGCTCCTTTACGGTTACCACCTGGCCCGCCGGGAAGCTTCGTCCAGAGGAGAGTGGCTGGTCGTGGAAGGATACTTTGATTGCATTCGACTCCATGAAGCAGGATTCTCCAACGCCGTAGCAACCATGGGTACGGCATTGACGGTACATCATGGCGAGCTTATGAAGCGCGTGACGCCGAAGGCCCTCCTCTGTTTCGACGGAGATGCGGCAGGGATGAAAGCTGCATCTGCCGCGATTCCGCTGCTTCTTTCGGGTGGCCTCGATGTGGATGTTCTTTTTCTGCCCGGGGGATTGGATCCCGATGATTATGTGGCACAAAAGGGAGGGGATGGTTTCAGCCGTTTTATAGCAGAGAGCCGTCGTTCCTTCCTGGATTTTCTCTTTGATCGGGAATTTCCGGATGGGGTTCGTAAGTTATCACCCCTGGACAAAACTCTGGGTATCCAGAAAATTCTCCAGGTCCTGCAAAACGTCAAGGATGACATGTTGCGATATGAGTATTTAAACCGCCTGTCCGGCAGGGTGGATGTGCCTCTGGCCATGTTGAACCAGAAAATTCAGCATCCCGCTTCATCCTCACGATCCGGAAAGGGATTGGAGTCGCTTCCCGACATGGAGCGGTCCCTTCTGGGGCTCCTTCTGGAAAATCCTTCTCTTCAGGATCAGTATTCTGACCGAATCCATCCCGATCTCTTTCAGGATGAGGATAATCGAAGAGTTGCGGAATGGCTCACCGAGATAATCCGGGAAAGGGGAGGGGTTGACATTTCTGTGTTCCGAAACCATCTTATAGAGCGTGGAGGGGATCTGAGCCTCCTGAGTCATATGTTGTTTGCGGAGCGCAGTCCTGAACTTGCGGATACTTATGTGAGTCACCTCGAATATAAATTCATCAGCCGCGAGTTGAAACGAGTACAGAAACTTCTGGAACATGCCGGTAACGAAGAAGTCAAGGCGTTGCTCCAGGAGAAGCAGCGTCTGTCCTCTCTGCTGCTGAATTTGAAGAAACACCGCGAAAGCGGTTCCTGATGAGGAGGATCTATCTTTGAACTGGGAAGAACACTATCCGGAAATTCGTTCCCTTATTCGTCTGGGCAGGGAAAAAGGTTTTGTGGTTCATGATGACGTAATTGACCATATCCCGGAGGATCTCAAGAGTGATCCCAATGCCTTTGATGACATTCTGATTCTGCTCGAAGACTATAACATCCTCGTATTTGAGGATGAACAGCAGGCGGAAACCATCCTTACACAGAAACAGCGCAGAGCGGAAGAAGAAGAATTGATGAAAGGGGAACTCGAACGAACGACAGACCCTGTCCGCCTCTATCTGAAGGAGATGGGTTCAGTCAAACTCCTGGACCGGGATGGGGAAATCTCCATCGCCAAAAGAATAGAACACGGGGAAAATAAGATTTTCAGAGCCCTGGTGCGAAACCCCCTGATCATGCAGGAGCTTCGCCGTATGTTTTATGATGTACAGGAAGGCCGGAAATCGGTCAAGGATATTCTCCGCACCATGGGTGAGGATGAGGTGATCGAATTCTCCAATGTTCAAAAGGTCTTCCAGGAAATCAATGACTGTTACGAACAGATCAGAAACCTTCGTATGCGTCAGGCGAACGCGCGAAAGGGGTCGTCCGCTGTGGACAAGATCCGCAAGGACGTCGATATGTTCCAGGAACGGATCAATCGCCGTCTGAACAATATTCAGCTTCCTTCCAAAACTCTTCGGCGTCTCGTCCGGCTGTTGAAGGATATCCAGACAAGAATTAACCGTTATAACAGTAAGATCAACCAGGCACGAAACAGTCTGAAGGGAGAACGAAACCCTGCCCGGCGCACCATGTATGAGAAGCGTATCACCAAGTATCAGGAAAAGGTGGATACAGAAGTTGTCTATATTCAGTCCCACTATAATCTTACGCCGGGAGAGCTCAAGCGAACGCTGCGCCTGATTCACCTGGGAGAACGGGAAGCCGAGGAAGCCAAGCACGATCTGATCGTCGCCAACTTGAGGCTGGTGGTTTCCATTGCGAAGAAATATACCAATCGCGGCCTCCAGTTTCTGGATCTGATCCAGGAAGGAAACATCGGTCTCATGAAAGCTGTGGATAAGTTCGAATATCGGCGGGGCTACAAGTTTTCCACCTATGCCACGTGGTGGATTCGTCAGGCCATCACCCGTGCCATTGCCGATCAGGCGCGTACGATCCGGATTCCCGTTCACATGATCGAAACGATCAATAAGCTGAACCGTATTCAACGGCAGTTACTGCAGAAGATCGGCCGCGAGCCCAGCCCGGAAGAAATTGCCAAGGCGATGGATTTGCCAGTTCATAAGGTCCGAAAGATATTGAAAGTTTCCGAACAACCGATTTCTCTCGAGACACCTGTAGGCGACGAGGACGATTCCCACCTTCGGGACTTCATTGAAGATTCCTCCATTGCCTCTCCCCTTGAAGAGGTAATCAATCGGGATTTGAGCCATCAGATCGACAGTGTTCTTCGGACGCTGACCCCAAGAGAGGAACAGGTCCTTCGCCTCCGGTTCGGAGTGGGAGACGGGCATGAGCATACCCTGGAGGAAGTCGGTCGGACATTCCAGGTTACACGGGAACGAATTCGCCAGATCGAATCGAAAGCCCTCCGAAAATTACGCCATCCATCCAGAGCAAAAAAACTCAAACAGTTTACGGCGCCGGAATAATCTTGATATGGAGCAAAAATAAACGGGGCGACAGCCATGTCGCCCCGTTGTCAACCTTTCAGGATCGATCTATACTTATGGAGTGACCTGGAGAGGTATTTTCACGATGGTTTCGCCAAGCCCGTCGCGAAGAGCCACCTCCAGGTCCTGCCGTATCCCGACCTGAGATGGATCGGGATCGAAGTAGACCTCGAATGTGGCTGCGTTTGCAATGTACATCTGCTGAGGGGGATTGATTAGAGAAATAGACACCGCATCCCCTTCCGCATCATGAACAAGAATTTTAAAGAGGAATCCAAAGGGAAATCCTGCGCTGAAGGAGACAGTCTGATCAAGAATTCCGTCGTGATTCGAATCCAGAATGTCCGGCTGACCGTCACCCGATGTGTCGATTCCGATCATATCAGGGAGAATGTTGTTCTGCAGGAGTGTCGCCCGCTGAAAGGTCCCATCATTTGTGACATTGTCCACAGTCGAACCATAGATGTACGCCCTGCCCTGTAAAACCTCGGCCTTCAACAGGCCCGGGCCCGGGTTGATCACGCCAAAGAATGAAGCAAGGCCGCTGGAAACCTGTTCATGGGTGGGCCCACTGTAGGATATTTCGCGTTCACTGATGATTTCTCCCGTATCCTTCAGTAAGACCCAGTTCACGATCGTGTCTTCCAGTGTGTCGATCCCAAAATTGAAGCGATGGCTCAGGCTCGATGGACAGGCAAGAAATAACTCCGATCCCGCTTTTGAAAAATCATCCTCGGATACGAGGGGGGTCGCCTGGCCGAACGTTCCCGATTCACTCAGGACATAGGTTCGGGCCTCCAGACCGACTCTGGACAGGGTATCCGCATCCGTATCGATCAGTACCATTCCGACACCATCGGCAGAGAGGGTCTCGACAAGATCCCCGGTGGTCCATATTTGTCCGGGGTTCAGCGTGAGTGTTGTCTGACCGGAGGGGACCGTCATCCCGGATGCGATGAATTCCAGGGTAATCTCCGTGACGTCGTGGCCGACATTGTAAAGTGTGGCGGACGTTCTCCACTCGCTGCCGGCATGGCCGGTCGTATGGGCAACAACGGGAAGGACGGCTGTGGCAGCGGAGAGGGTCAGGGGAAGAAGAAAAATGATAATGAGACTTAAATACTTCATTGTACACCTCCATTGAGTTTGATTTTACGGGGATATTTTTGAGTTCCAGGCGGGGGGTCACGATTCACATCCCTCTTACGGCCCCCCTGTTCCGGGTGTTAGATGTTAGAATTCTTAATGTATTACTTTAAGTATTGTGCGCGAGAGTACAAATTGTGATAAGATAGATCCGTGCACCGCGCTGTCCTGGCTACCTTTATCTTTCTTGTGTTTTCAAGTTTTGCAGGATTTCACTCTCGAAGTACCGTTATCGTTCCTCACCTACAGAAGCCGGATCTCATGGGAGAGATGGAGCATTTAGTAGAAACGGTCCGCAGTGGAGATGTCCTGGGGGAGATGTTGTCCCGGCATGTTCCCGCTGAGGAAGTGAATGAGGCCGTGGAAGAACTCAGGGGCATCTTTTCCCCGCGATCGGTTCATCCGGGTTGGGTAGTTACCTACCTTCAAAACAGCCACGGATTTACCGGGGCCATTGATATCAGCGCAACGGACGGCTGGACCGTGCACCTCTCCCGATGGCATGAACCCTGGACATCGTGGGTTACCGCGGGTGTCTCTCGATTTCAACCCGCCTATGCATCCGGAGAGATCAACTCAAGTCTCCTCCAGGCGTTTGAGAAAGAGGGGCTTACGGTCCGTCTGGTTGTGGAGTTTGTTTCGATTTTTCAATGGGATGTGGATTTTTTCAGGGACATCCGCAACGGAGACACCTTCGAAGTTCTCTATCTCAAGGATGATGACGGGCAGCCCGGGACAATCCTTTTCGCCCGTCTTGTCAACGATGGAAAGATCCACGCGGCTGTCCGATACGACGGAGGATATTACGATCTGAACGGAAGTCCGATGAAAAAGGCGTTTCTCAAAGCCCCCCTTGACGCGGCCAGGATTTCTTCGCGTTTTTCCTCTTCGAGAGTGCACCCTGTATTGAAGCGGCGTATGCCTCACTACGGTGTTGATTATGCTGCTCCGGTCGGCACTCCCGTTCTGGCCACCGGATCAGGAAAGGTCGTCTTTCGCGGATATCGCAAGGGATGGGGAAATACCGTCACGCTGCAGCATCCCAATCGGATTCAGACTTCTTACCTGCATCTGCATAAGTTTGCTTCCGGAATCCATGTGGGTTCACGCATTGAAGCAGGTCAGACAATCGGATATGTTGGCTCGACAGGTCTGGCTACAGGCCCCCATGTGGACTATCGAATTACGGTTAATGGAACGTATGTGAACCCTCTGGCATTTCAGGCTCCTCCCCTTCCCCCTCTTCCCGAGGAGAGAAAAAAGGATTTTGTTCTCATGGCCCAGAGGATCCTTCATCGTTGGGGAATCTGAAACTATACGGTAAAGCACCCACGCGTGCTGACCTGGCAGGCGGCACCTTGGATATCTGGCCCCTGTCCATGCTTGTTCCCAACGCCTCTACTCTGAATGTTGCTCTATCCGCATGGGTTTCCATGTCGGTTGAACACTCAAAGAACTATATTCTGTCCGATGGCCAGCGCCGGTGGAAATGGAATTCTCTTCAGTCGATGGCTGAGGATGGATTCGGGATCTACGCGGAGGTCATCGCTTCAACCGGAATAAGGGATTCTGTGAAGATCTCTATCCTGGACCGACCTCCCCGGGGCAGCGGACTGGGGGGATCTTCGGCACTCATGGTTCTTTTATCCATTCTTCTTTACCATCTTCAGGATCATGAATGGACGACACAGGCGCTTGTTTCGCTTCTTCGCGATCTGGAGGTTCGTGTTCTGGGATATCCCACAGGGAATCAGGACTATTTTCCCCCGATCGTGGGAGGAGGACTGGTAATTCACCACCGGCCGGGTGGCCCGGAGATCGAACCCCTTCCGTGGATTGATGGAATCGAAGAAATGATCTCGGTTTATGCAACGCCTGTCGAACACCATTCCGGTTCCGTGAACTGGAAGGTTGTACGAAACGCACTGGACCACAAATATGGCACGCTTGAAAAGCTCACCGCCCTCTCTGAAATTACAGCACGGATGCGATCGGCCTGGGTTGCGGCGGATGAGCGAGAACTGGGACGCCTCGTTACAGAGGAATGGACTATCCGCAAAACGCTCCACCCTGCCATGGATCATCCCTCCATACAGGAAGCATTACAAAAAGGTATGGAGGCGGGCGCATTGGGAGGGAAGGCTTCGGGTGCAGGAGGAGGCGGTACGGTACTCTTCGTTCACTCTCCCGGAATGAGGGAGACTCTGGCCGAAGCACTTTGCTCTCTGGGGGGGGGAATTCTGCCCTGCAGCCCGACTCGGCAAGGTTTTCAGCTGTGGACATAGGAGAGATGTTTTCCATGGAAGAAGGCACGGCCCTTCTTCATGCACAACGGGTCGTCCTGGCTGCCTCTCCAGGTTCAGACAGGTCGCGTTTCCTGGGTGCCCTTCTGGATAAGGTGTTCAGGGATGGGATCTCGGCTCTGATTCTGGACAGAACCGGAGACCTCCTGCGCCCCTTTCTCGCCATGGGGAGTCACCATGCGGAGGATAAGCCTGAAAACCGTATCCTTGTGACCCCTGGTAGATGTGAGGCAAGACAGATCGACATCCTGAGCTTTCTTACGCTCGTTTCTCCTTCCATCTGTAGACGCCATCCCTCCCTGATGGAAGCCGCCCTTGGGATATGGTTTGAGGCTCTTTCTGAATGGTTGGGAAGGGATGATGACTTCCCCATGGAGGACTTTCTCCCTCTCCTTGCGGAATCGATCGTAAAAAGGACAGCCGAAACCAGCGGACTGAATTACGACCGTTTTATCGAGTCTGTTTTTGAATTTCAACATGCGGATGAAAGGATTATGCTTTGTAAAGAATCATTGAATCGGTCCCTGTCGAAGGCTGACTGGACTCTGTGGAGCCGCGGGCTCTCCCTTGAAGAAAATATCTTTTACGGAAATCTTTCCCACCCCCGTCAATGCCTGGTTGATCTCTCCAGCCTGGATCGATTGGGGGGGGGCCTGGTCTCGGGATCCATCATTGGCGCTTCCATGGTGTGGAATCTGGTCCCCGATGCAGAATTGCCGGAAAGGAGAATTCTTATTCTGAACGGGCTTATGGATCCCGGACAGGAAGTCGCAACAACCCGCTCTTTGAACGGGCTGGGAAAAGCCGGCTCCGGTCCCCACCGAACCGGCTGCACGGTCATCGGTTTTCCATCCCTCGAAGGGATCCCTGCAACCTGGTGGAAACAGGACCCTCTCTTTATCATGGATTCCGTTTCGTTGAAAGCAACCGGACAAACCGGGAACGCAGACGTGGAAAAGCACCTGAGCCAGAAAGGTCTCTCAGAACAAAGGGGCAGGGATGAATCCCTGACCTTCTGGGTCTGGAAACCCGAGTCTGGCGGAAACCCCTTACCCGTGAAGATCACATGGAGTCCGGATCCGTCCAGCCCGGGTTCCAGAGAATCTTCTGCCAACGTTCGTAAGAGCAGCCGAACCACGGATGAATTGATGGCGGAAGTAAAATCCCGGAAAGGTCCACCACCTGAGCTGGAAACAAACCTCCCCATCCGCTACACGGGACAGCAGACCGATGATCCGCTCACCCTCTTTCTTGCCGTCCATCTTAAGATATCCTTTCGAACATCGGCGAATTCCATCATAGTGAAACGCCATCTGTTTCTCACTCCTCTTGAAGGAGAAATGAACTGGATTCGAGTGGAACCGCTCGAAGTCCATTCCGATCCGATTGCTGAATTTCAATATCGATCCGTTCTATATGAACCTGATGCAGAGTTTGTTTCCAGGGCCCTTGAAAACCTGATGAACCTTGTCAGTGATACGATTTCGGTTTCTCTCCCCTTTAGTGATCCCTTCCAGGAGGAGGGCAGACCGGGGGAGACGGGGGAGGAGTTTCGAAACCGAGTTGAGGATATAGCGGAAAGGGAGATACTTTCCGAAAAAAAGCGGATTGAAAAAAAGTTTGAGATGGAAATGGAACGTCTACAGGAGAGGCTGGATCGCTCCCGAATCTCAAGCGAAGAAATCGGTGCGGTCCGGCGGTTCCAGGATTCACTGGAACGTCTTTCTTCCCTGAAGCTTCGTCTGAACCGCCTGGTATCCGTTCCCTGGTTTTATTCGGAAGAATCGATGAGGGAGGAAACCAAACGGATGCGGGCTTCACCATCCGGTAAACCTTCCGTAATAAGTGAAGAAGACATAGATTCCATGGCCACGGATATGGAAGAACAGATCTTCATCCTTGAACAGAGTTTCTGGAACGCAAAAACCGATATACGCGTAAAGACCTATCGTGCAAGCCAGGAAGACATGATCGTAGACGACCTCTACCTTGCATGGCTTTCTATAGATAAGGTACAATCGCTCAGGGGGAACCATGAAATGGATTAAGGACATTAACCGAAGAGCCAGCATTAAAATCAAGTTTTTTGCGGGAATTTTTGCCCTGTTGCTCATCTTTGCCTTTCTGCTCCTCACCTCCGTGATGTTTATATCCTCAAACATTATCAAGGGGCAGGTTACGAGCCAGGGTCTTTCTCTCCGGGAAACCATTGCCTCAACTTCCAGTTATTACGTGATCTTTGCCCTGAAGGAAAACCTCCAGGATATCGTCGATACGGTATTGATGGATGAAGCGGTTGTATATGCGGATTTTGTAGACTCCAACGGCGACACCATGGCCGCCGGTGATCCGGATAATCTCCCCCGAAAATTTGAAACCATTTCTGATGGTCTGTACGAGGGAGAAATGGATCGAACCAAGGATGGGGAGGAAGTTATGGTCTTCACCTATCCGATTCTTGAAGGTCGGGTTGCAAAGGAAATGGGTCGCTTGAAGATTCGTTCGAAAAGTGATCTTCGTTGTATCTCATGCCATGCCGAAGAAGGGATGGAAAAACTTTCCCTGGAGGATCTGAACCGGGACCGAAAGGATATTCAGTCCATGCACGAACGGAAGCAGATCGATATTGAAAGTGCGACCTTTGAAATCCCCGGATACCTGCGGCTGGCACTCTCAACGAAGCGTCTGCAGAAAGCCAAAACAACGCTTCTTCTTTCCGGTGTGGGAATCACTCTTATTGCTCTGCTCCTTTCCTTTTTTCTGATTCAGCTCGCTTCCTCCGTTACGATTAAGCCAATTGTCAACCTGCAGGCCATTGCCGGACGTATCGCCCAGGGGGATCTTACCCAGCGCGTGACGTTGAACCGCGAAGATGAACTGGGAGCCCTGGCCAAGGCCTTTAACCAGATGACAGAAAATCTGGAGGTCATGGTTTCGAGAATCAAGCAGGGACATGGACAACTCACGGAAGCAATTGAAGTTATTAATACGACGTCGGAGAAGGTGTCCACACAGTCCTCCACCCAGGCTCAGGTCGTCGAATCTGCTTACGATTCAGTGGATAAGCTGAATTCAGGAATTCAGGACATCAATCAGAATGTGGAAAACCTGTCCACATCATCCGAGGAAACCTCATCCTCCGTGCTCGAGATGGTTGCCTCCATGGAGGAAGTATCCAAGCATACGGACAGCCTCTTCGCCTCGGTGGAGGAAACCGCCAATGTCTCGACCGAAATGGTGGCGTCCATTAATGAAATTGATCACAACATGGAAAATCTGGCAAACTTTGTGACCGAAACATCCGCGTCCATGATGCAGATGGACGCTACGATTTCCGAGGTTGAAAAGAATGCCGACGAAGCGTATGAACTTTCCGTGAACGTTTCCACGCAGGCAGAAGACGGCATGAGGGCGGTGCAGGAAACGATTCGTTCCATGCATACGATTCGAGATGCCGTGGGGAATACGGAAAATGTTGTTCTCCTTCTTGGGAAGCGAAGTGAAGAGATTGGCAAGATCCTCACGGTTATTGACGAAATTGCAGAACAGACTAACCTTCTTGCCTTAAATGCTGCGATTCTTGCAGCCCAGGCAGGGGAGCATGGAAAGGGATTCTCCGTTGTCGCATCGGAAATTCGTGATCTTTCAGAACGGACCGCCTCATCCACGAAGGAAATCGCGGAACTGATCAAAAACGTTCAGGCCGAGGTGACAAACGCGGTCGAATCCACGAAAAAGGGTAAGGAACAGGTGGAGGAAGGTGTAAAGCTGTCCAATACATCCGGCGAAGTGCTGGAAAAGATTCTGGATGCAAGTATGCGGTCGGCCAACATGGTGAAAGAAATTGCTAATGCCACCAAGGAGCAGGCCAACAGTTCCCAGGCAGTTACGAAGGCCGTTGAACGTGTGAGAGAGATGGTGAAACAGATCACCAAGGCGACTTCGGAACAGAGTGCGGGATCCAAGCATATTATGGACGCAGTGGAAAACATGCGCGAAATGACGAGCTACGTCAAGCAGGCTACGGAAGAACAGAAACGTGGAAGCCTCATGATCTCTGAAGCGACAGAAAAGATGATGGAGATGATCCATGGAATCCTGGAAGTCACATCCCATCAGGCAGAGGACTCCGAGAGCATCACCAAGGTGATGGAACAGGTCAAGGTTATGAATGTGGAGAGCCAGTCCGCCGTTCACCAATTGCAGGAGATCATGAAGCAGCTTTCACTTCAGACGGAAGCTCTCCAAGAGATTATCCAGCGGTTCAAGATCCGTGCCTGAGTCTGAAACTCGTCAGCTCATCATCTTTCGCGTGGGCCCGGAGAGTTTTGTTCTTGACATCCAGCCCATGGTACAGATCATTTCTTATCGTTCTCCTACCCCGGTACCCCGGGCCCCGTCCTTCATCGAAGGAATCATCGTATTACGCAACCAGGTTGTACCCGTGCTGAATCTTCAATCCCGTCTCTTTCCCGATGAAACTGTGCGGGATCCAAGACCCAAGATTCTTATTGTCAGAATTCAGGGTCAGGTAGTCGGATTTAAAGTGGAAAGTGTCCACAGGATCATCATGGTTGAGGAGAAAGACATTCTGCCGCCGCCCCCCAAATTGGCCGGTCTGGACGTATCTTTTCTTAAAGGGGTCGTGCATGTCAATGATGATGTCTTTCTCTATCTCGATATCAACCGTATGCTCAGTCCGGAAGAGATGGATCTGCTGAAAAAGAGCAGGGCTCTTACACCGAAAGGAGGGGCTCATGTCTCTGCATCGTAACCTGGGGTTCACGCTCCTGGCCCTTCTTGGAGGACTATTGGCCTGTTCCCGTGCGGAGGTGCAAAATCCACGAGAACCATGTTCGCGTCAGGGCGTAAGCCATATTCTGGTTTCTTATGGTAAGGGAGCCAAGGTTGAGGAAGCTCGATCCAGAACCAGGGAAGAAGCGGAAATTCTGGCAGAATCCATTTTGAACGAGATTCGAAAAGGAACGCTTCCCTTTGAAGAGGGTGTGGCCAGCCGTTCTGATGATGTGGAATCCAGGAAACATCAAGGATATATTGGACTGATCCGGAAGGGGTATGGAATAAAAGATCTCGAAGATTCGATCCTGCCCCTGAAGCCCGGAGATCTTTCCAATGTAATTTCACTCCCTGACGGCTTCCATATTTTCAGGATCGAGCCCATTGAGTATCGTGGTT
The DNA here is from genome assembly GCA_035593605.1 of Thermoanaerobaculia bacterium. Lineage (NCBI taxonomy): Bacteria > Pseudomonadati > Acidobacteriota > Thermoanaerobaculia > Thermoanaerobaculia bacterium. The sequence goes on from DAOSWS010000001.1 coordinate 126,505, forward strand.
ACATCCATGTTCTTCTCTCTCATGTTGACGCAAAAAACCTGCCTCTCGGTGTATCAAGAACCCAGAAAGAAGCCCTTACTCTTGCTGAAGAAATCCGGCAGAGAGCGGTGAATGGAGAATCCATGGATGAACTGGCCCGAGAGTTTTCCAATGGGATGGAGGCCAAACGGGGCGGTTACCTTCCCGTTTATCTCCGGAACCAGCTCATTTCTCCTCTGGATCAGATCTGGGATCTTGAAGTGGGTAATGTCAGTCCGGTCCTTGAAAGTCCATACGGATTCCATCTCTTTCAGCGGGTTGAACCTTTACCGGAGTGCATCGGACTCCGCCATGTGATGGTGGCTTACGCGGGAGCTCTCATGAGCCCGATTTCTGTCACCCGGGACAGGGCAGAGGCAAGAGACCTTGCAGATCGTCTCTATAAGGAACTGACGGAGGGGGGGGCTGACTTTTCTCAGATTGCAAAGGATTACAGCGATGACAGGACTTCCAGGAGGAGTGGGGGTGATCTGGGTACGATAAGCTGGGATGAAGTTCCCATGGAGGTTGAGGATGTGGGTTTTCGTATGGAGGCGGGTACGTTGTCGGAAGTCGTGGAAAGTCCAGGCGGATTCCACATCCTTCTTCGAACACATTAGAGACAGGGAGGAATTATGGAATACGATAAAGAGCCCGATTTTATCGTTTGCAGTGAGTGTGAAACACCCTCGTACAATTTTGAATTCAAGGATGGAAGGATTCTGGTAGCCTTCTGCTCGGAATGCGGGAACGACGAAGCAGATCAGTTCTATATTCCAGCAGATTAGGATTCGTTGACAGGCTGAAGCCTGTGTGCTAAATTTCACAACCTGAATACCCATATACCAGGAGGACCTAATGACAATCGTGCCGACTTTTTCAAACGAACCTTTCCTCGATTTTTCTATAGAGACAAATCGAGCTCGCCAGCAGGAAGCTATTGATCAGGTGCTGGCTTCTGCAGGAACCACCTATCCCCTTGTAATTGGAGGGGAGCGTGTCATGGCGGGGGCAACCTTTGATCGAGTCAACCCATCAAGGAAGGACCAGGTCCTCGGAAAATTTCAGAAAGCCGACGGAGCCCTGGCTCAGAAGGCCATGGATGCCGCTCTGAAGGCCTATGACTCATGGAAATGGTTTTCCGCAAAAGAGCGAGGGCTCTTTCTGATTCGGGTTGCGGCCATCATGCGAAAGAAACGTTTTCTCCTGAATGCCTGGATGATCGTGGAAGAAGGGAAAAACTGGCTGGAAGCCGATGGCGATACGGCAGAAGCCATTGACTTTTGTGAGTTTTACGGCAGGGAAATGATTCGTCTGGCGGAACATCAGGAATTGACCACCCGTAGCGGTGAGGCTGTGGAATTGAAGTACATTCCTCTGGGTGTGGGTGCTGTGATTCCTCCCTGGAACTTTCCCAACGCGATTCTTACCGGTATGACAACAGCCGCGATTGTAACGGGGAATACGGTAGTGTTAAAGCCCGCATCTTACAGTCCTGGAATCGCCTATCAGGTCTTTTTGATCCTCGAAGAAGCCGGGATGCCTCCCGGAGTCGTGAATTTCCTCACCGGTCCGGGATCCATCGCGGGGGATGTTCTGGTCAAGCATCCAAAGACACGCTTTATTGCCTTCACAGGTTCGATGGACGTGGGGCTCATGATCTGTGAAAATGCAGCCCGCCTTTCTGAAGGTCAGATCTGGATCAAGCGAACCATTCTCGAGATGGGCGGGAAAGATTTTATTATCGTGGATGACGAGGCGGATCTTGATTCAGCCGTACCTCAGGTGTTGAGTGCGGCTTTCGGGTTTCAGGGACAGAAATGCTCAGCCTGCTCACGATTGATCCTCCATGAAAAAATCTATGATCGATTCATGGAGCGTTTCCTTCCCATGGTCCAGAACATCAAAGTGGGAGATCCTGTGAATCGTGATAACTATATGGGACCCGTAATTGCGGAAAGCGCATTCAAAAGCATCATGCGATATATCGAGATTGGCAAAGAGCAGGGGAAACTTCTTACGGGAGGGAACCCTGGCTCTGATTCAGGATACTTTATTCAACCCACAGTGATTGCGTCGAGTCCGGGGGATACGATTGTCCGGGAGGAAATTTTCGGACCCGTAGTTGCCGTTCTTAAAGCGAATAGCTTTGACCATGCAATCGAGCTCGCCAACGATTCCATCTACGGACTCACAGGTGCAGCCTTTACCCGCTCCCGCGCAAAGATTCATCAGGCGAAGAGACAGCTTCATGCCGGCAATCTGTATATCAATCGAAAATGTACAGGTGCTCTTGTCGGAGTTCACCCCTTTGGCGGATTCAATATGTCGGGAACCGACTCCAAAGCAGGAGGACGGGACTACCTCCTTCTCTTTACACAGGCCAAGAGCATTTCCGAGACCTTTTCATGAAGCTGACGTCCCTCCTCGAACAACTGGATCGTTATCTGGCTGTATCGACCTGGCCGGATCCCGGTGTTAACGGTCTGCAGGTCGAGGGAGGGAAGGATGTCAACCATGTGGCCACCGGGGTTTCAGCCTCGGTGGCCTTCATTGATCAGGCAATCCGGATGGGTGCGGACACCCTGATGGTTCACCACGGTCTGCTATGGGAAAAGTCTGATCCGGTAATCCGGGGACCGCTACGGCAACGTCTGCAGCTTCTTCTCCAGCATGATCTCTCCCTTCTTGCCTATCATCTCCCGCTTGATGGACACCCTGTCCTGGGGAATAACGCCCAGATTGCGAAAAAACTCGGATTTACTGACGTTGAACCGGCATTTCCCTATCACGGCTCTCCGCCCATTGGCCTGATCTGTCAGACTGAGGATCTTCCAATTCATGAGCTGATCCGTCGTCTGGAAGATCTCTTCGGATCTCCTCAGATCCATCTGGCCGAAGGTCCGGAATTGGTGAATCGTGTCGGGATTGTTTCAGGAGGGGCTCAGAGTGAATTTCCCGAAGCCCTGGTAAACGGATGTGATGCATTTATCACGGGAGAAATCAGCGAATATGTCGTCGATCTTGCACGGGAATCGAAAACTCATTTTTTCTCCTGCGGGCACTATCGAACAGAAACCCTGGGGATCCAGGCTCTTGGAGATTATGTTGCGGAAAAATTCGGTCTTACGGTTTCCTTTATCTCGCTGCCTCACCCCTACTGAACGTCAGGGACACGGTAATTCATAAAACCGCACGGAACCAACGGATCGTGAAAAGTAAAACCCCATTGATTGAACGAGACGTATCATGGGGTGATTATCTCCTCGGACTTCCAGGGAGACCGAAGAAAGCTGCCGTTCACATGCCAGGGAAAAGGCACGAGCCAGGAGCCTCTGTCCGGCCCCCTGCCTCTTGTGTTGATCATCCACCGCAAGAGCCTGAACAAAGAGGCTCTTTCCTCGAACTTCGAGCCAGATAAATCCCATGCATGCTTTCCCATCCCAGGCAAGGAGCAGTTCTGAAGCGTCAAGGAGCATGGTTTCCAGACGATCCATGGCCGGTTCTCGTATCGGAAGAAACCCGGCCATGGATTCCAGATTATCGACAACCAGGGAGAGGACCTGCGGAAGATATTCAGGTGAAAACGGCGTGAGTTTCATGGGTTATGGATTGATTCCCCCTCTTTCGATGCATTCATGAAAAAGTATTTCATAGTTGCGTTCCTGATTTCAAGTGTGTTTCTGGTTGTCAATCTAAGGACCAGGACCTTTTTTGAACCGGATGAATGCCGTTACGTTGAGGTTACCCGTGAAATGGGACAATCGGGGAATCTGATTGTTCCCACGTACAACCGTGAACCCTATTCACAGAAACCGCCTCTCTTTTTCTGGCTTCTTCTCCTCTCCTGGAATAGTCTGGGAGAGGCAGGTGCGGTTTCCACCCTGCTCCCCGGCATGGTTTTTTCGATGCTTGCCCTCCTCCTCACCTGGAAGCTCGCTGCACGATTTGGTCAGGAAGAAGAGTCACCGGCGATCCTGCTGGTTCTCGCATCCTCTCTTCTCTTCTTCATTATGAGCCGTACCATACGGATGGACATCATTCTTCTGTTCTGGGTCCTGCTGGGGATATATGCGGTAATCTCCCGTGAGAGGACCTGGACGGGCATTTCCTGGAAGGTTATCTTCGGTCTTGCTCTGGCCGGCGGCCTTATGACCAAGGGACCGGTCATATTGATCTGGATCTATGGAGTACCCGCCGTAACGTTTCTTTTCGAGCGGGATAAAAAGTCTCTTAAGGAATTATTTAATCCGATCAGCCTTCTTCTTGGAACGGGCCTGTTTGCCTGCTGGCTCGTTCCGGCATTGCTTACCGGCGGTGATGCATACCGGAACGAACTTCTCTTTGCGCAGAATGTTTCCCGGGTTGTTTCCAGTGAAGATCACAAGGAACCACTTACCTATTACCTCGTGACCCTGCCGGCCGCCGCACTACCCTTTACGTTTCTTGCGCTTCTGGGAATGATCCATCTCTGGCGTGAGAGGAAAAAGTACCTATTTCTCTATGTCTGGGTTTTCTTTCCCCTTCTTTTATTCAGTCTGTTCAGCGGAAAGCTGATTATTTACCTTCTTCCTGTTCTGCCTGCACTCGCGATTTTCACCCTGGAATCGACCCGTTCGCGGGCCTACTCCCTGGTTCTTGGTGTTACCGGATTCTTCTTTGCTTCTATGGGGTTTGCTGCGCATTCCGCTGCGCACCGTTTTTCCATCGGGCATAACCCTTTTCTGTGGATCCTGCCTCTGGCCGGAGCGATTCTAGCCTGTCTGACGGGGGTGCGGTTCCGACGAGCCGGGATCGTTATCCTCTCCCTCGTGACCCTGTCATGGTTGGCCTTCCCGCTCTATTCTTCTGCAGTATCCCACTTCGGTCAGGATACGACCTATAGCATCGCCGAAGATCTTGTCCGCCTCTATCCCAACGAATCATCCTATGCATGCTTTCGGGAGTTGCGGCCCTCTTACCTCTGGGTCACGAATAAACCGTTCAGGGTGCTAATGGATTTTCACGAATTGGAAGAGTTCGGCAGGGATAATCCGGGGCGCCCCTTTCTTATAAACAAGCAGAGGGTGGACATGTTGCCGAAAAAGTTGATGAAATCCTTTTCCATAGTGGCTGAGCAGAAGGTTCGGAGGGATACCTACTGGGTTATGGTTGCATCGCCTGAATCGCCTTGAGGGTGCGATCCGCTATATCCTGCACCATGGCATCAATCCCCGGAGTCTGGAGAAGGTGTTCCAGTCCCTTTTCCTTCCACCCGTTGACCATGGCGATCACGCTGCGATCCTGTGCGGTTTGAGGGTCCGTAAGCGTGTTCCGGTCCATTGCTTCCTGAGCCTCGGAAAAGCGGCCCCGTTCCATGAGACAACGTGCAAGAATCCTCTGGCCCATCTCCTTCGCGGATGGTTCAAGAACCCGGATGCACTGTTCCGTCTTTCCTGCTTCCAGAAAAGCCAGACCCAGCAATTCCTTTGACCAGGAATCCGACGGATGATTCATGACATATCCCTCAAGGATGGAGATCGCACGTGCCGGTTCTCCACTTTCTCGAAGGGCAAGGGCGTACCAGGGGATAATTTCAGCACTGCCCTCCGATCCTGATGCGAATTGGTAGGCTGCCGACAGGCGTTCTTTTGCTGCATCCACGTCTCCCCTGAGGAGAAGGAAAATCCCAAATTCCTTCAGGTACGATGGATTTGTAGGTTCAAGAAGGATGACCTGACTGTAATAGGAAGAGGCAAGATCGAGATTGTTTCTGGACCAGTACAGCCTGGCCAGTGCCAGCCGGGGTTCAACCCAGAATCGGTCCTGTTTGACAAGTTCGGTGAAGGCGGCCTCCGCTTCTTCAAAGAGGTTCATTCGGGTCAGGATGGTTCCATAGAGAAAGCCGAAATCACGGTGATCCTGACGAAATTGCGGATGAGAAGCGAGATATGCCATGAGTTTATCGTACTTCTTCAACTGAGCGAGAAGCGAAAGTCGGAAGGTGACAAGCCCGGGGGAATCATCGGTCTCTGGAAGAAGCTCCAGGGCCTTGATGGCGTCCCCGCCTCGATAGGCTTCCGCAGCCCTGAAAAGCCTGTACTGAGGGTCCTCTGCCCGGTTTCGCGCAAGAATACTCTCTGCGCTCTTCGCCTTTTGGTAGATACTTTCTGCTTCTGCGAATTTTTCCATCTGAACGTAGGTGTCCCCTAAGAGTCGATAGACCTCCTGAAAACCATACCCGGCATCGATCAGGGATTGAAGATCATTCCGGCAGGCGTTGACCTGACCGTCGTGAAGCTTGGTCTCCGCCATAAGGAGGTTGGATTCCAGTTCGACCGGAGGACGGGACTTAAGTTCATGATAAAGGGCAAAAAAGCCTTCTGTCGTGGCCCATGCACCCGGCTCACGGGATGGATCGACCATAATACACAATCGAATAAGACTTCGTGAAGCCTCCATGTCATTCTGGAGAAAACGCACATACGCAGCTCGAAGATACGCCTCACTCTGAAGGATGGGGTCGGATTCCAGGTGGGCCGAAGAAAGAAAAACTTCAAATGCCCGATCCAGCTGTCCGGACTGAAGATAGGTTTCACCTTTCTCCCAGGGAACTGAAGCCTGGAGTGCTGCGGCCAGGAAAAGGAAAGACAGAATTAGGTGTCTCATCCCCTCTATTCTACAGGATAGAGCGTCACGGGCCAATCCAGAATTTTTCCCTCCAGGATGTCGACATCTCGAATCTGGGTTTTATACCCATCTCTCCGTACTTCGAGGCGATGAGTTCCCGCCTGCAGCTTGATTCCATTCTGCGGTGTCGGACCGATTTCTTCGCCATCGACGTAGAGGATGCCCCATGGAGATCCAATGGGTGTTCGAACCGTAAGACGACCATAGCTCAGAACCGGGAAGCTGTGGTGGGCAAGCTTCACCTTTCCTCCTTCAAGGGTGACGGTTTCCCGGTAGGATCCTTCCTCGCTCACCCACTCCAGAGCATACGTTCCGGCCGGCAGGGATAGTTCCATTCGAGGTGGAAAGGAACCTCGCTTTTTCCCGTTAATCATAATGGTGCTTTCCCTGTTCGAGGTCACGACAAGGGTGCCGGCTTCCGGGACGGGCTTTGTGGGTGGAGGAGGGGTGGGGTCTTTTTGTGTTTGGGGAGGGGGCGTTTCTTCGGGTAGGGGAGCTCTTTCCGGAACCCCGGCAAGGGTATCTTCCTTTGTCTCCATAGATAGGGGGTTGAGTACGGATATCTCTGGCCGGGATGGTTCGGAATTCCGGTGGCTTCCAAATGTGATGGCGTAGGTGACCACGAGCAAGGCAATAATGAGAACTCCCGCGATGGCAGCTCCGATTTTTGCCCAGGGACGACCCCTCTGGATGCCCCTGGCCGGGGTTTCCAGCGTGGGCCGAAGATCCTCAAAGGAGGCTGAAATGGGACGAGTCGGACGATGGGAAGTTGTTTCGATAACGAGATCATCAATATTCAGGGAGGTGAATTGCAGGAGAACCTTCTCGATTTCTCTGACGATCTCAAACATGGAGAGGTATCGCTCCTGAGCCCGCTTCTTCAGACAGCGGAGGATAATCGTTTCAAGGTCTTTGGGGAGGTCAGGAAGGACTCTTGTTGGCAGAACTGGATCGGTATGGATGATCTGATAAATAACCTGAGAAATGTTGTCACCGGTAAAAGGCTTGATTCCGGTGAACAGTTCGTACATCATGACGCCAAAGGAAAAGATATCCGTTCGCGGATCCACAGACGATCCCTGAATCTGTTCGGGTGCCAGATAGGCGGCCGTACCAAGAGTTATTCCGGTCTGCGTTAACTTACTGGCCATTCGTGACGATTTTGCAATCCCAAAATCCATGATCTTGGTTTCACCTGCATCGGTAATGCGAATATTGGAAGGTTTGACATCACGATGGATTACACCGCACTCATGAGCGTGGCCGAGGCCTTTGGCAACCTCAAGGAGAATCTGGAGTTTTCTTCTCAGCGTAAGACGTTCGCCCCTCTTGATAAGTTTGTCCAGATCCTCGCCAGTCAGAAATTCCTGGACAAGATAGGGTGTATCGTTCTCGATGCCAAAATCATAAATAACGGTGATGTTTGGATGGTGAAGATTCCCCGCCAGTTCGGCCTCACGAAAAAATCTCCCCTTGACTTCTTCATCATCCACTTCACAGGTCTTTACCGCTACGATCCGCTTGATATGCGGATCTCTCCCCTTAAAGACCACGCCAAACCCGCCGGTCCCGATCTTTTCCAGGATCTCGTATTTTCCAATTTTATCCGGCATTCGGATCAATGGTAATATAATTGCCCATGCAAGGCAACACGGATACAATCCTCTTTCTTCGTAATCTCAGGCGACAGGTGCCGGGCTATGCCTTCTCTGTCGGCCGCCCGGGAGAGGATCCGGAAGTGTTCGCGGGGGGGCACGCTGTAGAAATCCCAAGTCCAATCGACGCACATGCCGGTACGCTGTTTGATTGCGCTTCCCTGACGAAGCCGCTTATTACCGCTGCTCTTGCTCTCACTCTGGCAGGGGAAGGGATCATTTCCCTTTCAAAAAGGATCAGATTCGATAGGGATATGCTGCCCTTTCCCTTTTCCGCGCCGACAGTCCGTGAGCTTCTGGAACATCGGGGAGGTTTTCCGTCCTGGGTTCCCCTTTCCCTTCTCGGAAGCCCGGAAGAGGTTCTAAGAATGTTACCGGCTTTACAGGAGCGTCATCCAGGAAAAGAAGCCGTCTATTCCTGTCCCGGGTACATCCTTCTCGGCATCTGGATGGCCCGTATTACATGTTCCAGCCTTGAACAGCTGGCAAAGGTCCATCTGTTTCAACCGCTGCATCTGACGGAATCTGCCTTTTTTCCGTTGCCGGACTATGCGAAATCGACCCTGCCCATTGCCGCAACGGAATTGGGAAATCAAATCGAGCAATCCATGGCCGGCGGACAGCTGAACGAACGGCCTTCGCCCATCCATGGAGAAGTTCACGACGGAAATTGTCATTTTCTAGGAGGCGCATGCGGAAACGCCGGGCTCTTTGCGACGTGTCAGGCCGTTCACCGTCTTGCTTCTCATTTGCTGAGACTCCTGCCTCGCCCCATCCACGGGAATCGACCTTACGTTCTTGGATTGCGAACTCATTTAGACAGCCCCGTATTTCTCCCGGGTCAGATGGGCCATACGGGCTTTACGGGTACAATGGTCGTCATCGATCCACGAAAAGACACGATAGGTGTCCTTCTGACGAACAGGCTCCATAAAAAGGACCCTCCAGACCTGACTCCAGTGCGACGGATTTTCTCGACCACTTGCCATCAATTCAAAAGGACGGTACAGTAAGCGCATGGATGTGTGGGAACTTCCCTATACGTACGTCATCAGATTGGAGAGGGGAGAAGAAGTCATTACGTCTCTGAAGGATTTTGCCGATTCGTTTCACATCCGGGGAGGTTTGTTTCTGGGCCTTGGCGCTCTCTCCGAAGCCACCCTGGGTTTTTTCCAACCGCAGGCAGGGGATTACGAAAAAAAGACATTTCACGAAGATCTGGAAATCCTGCAGATGACGGGAAGCCTGACCCTGCTGCCGGACGAAAAGCCCTTAATTCATATTCATGCCACGCTGGGACGATCGGGAATGGAGTCCATTGGAGGCCATCTGTTTAGAGCCACCATATCCATTACGGGAGAATTTTACTGTATGAAGCCCGGTGGCGCGATCTTTCGAAAAAAGAAAAGCCCGGAGGGCTTTCTTCTTCTTTCCGGAGTCGAGGAGGCCCCGTGAATACGATCAATGATATTTTTTTCAAAGCCATGGAATACAACAAACCTGTCCATGTGCGGTACCCATGTCAGGGTGTCTATCAGTCATTTTCCTCGGAGGATGTCAGGAAACAGGTTATGGCGATTGCCCTGGCACTTCAGGATCTTGGGGCAAGGGAGGGAATGAAGATTGCCATATTTTGCGATAGCTCTTATCGCTGGGCATTTGCCGATTTCGCCATCATGACATCCAGGGCAGTCACAGTAACCATTTACCCGAATCTCCTCCCACCTCAGATCGCTGCCATTCTGGAACGTGCGGAATGCGAAATGATCTTTGTGGGAAATGAACAGCTTCTTGGAAATCTCCTTTCGTTACGGGACGATCTTCCCTCCGTGAAGCATATGATTCTCATGGAAGGATCTTCACCGGAAGCGATATCCTGGGACGATCTGCTATCCCGCGGAATGGCTCTTTTGCCGGAAGGGGTGGAGAGATTTGAGCACAGGGCAAAATCCGCACATCCGGATGATGTTGCCACGATTCTCTTTACGTCGGGGACGACGGGAGATCCCAAAGGTGTGGTTCTTACCCACGGAAACATATTGTCCAATGTTGTGGCTACGGCCGACCTCTTTGATTTCGGATCGAACGATACCGCGATCATCTTCCTCCCGCTTTCCCACATTTTGGAACGAATGGTAAATTTTGTCTATTGGGCCAAGGGAATGACGATGGGATACGCTGAATCCATCGAAACCCTGGGAAAGAACCTGATGGAAATCCATCCCACCATCTTCACAGCTGTGCCGAGAATGTACGAGAAGATGTACGACAGGGTCCAGGAGAAGGCACGATCCGGTTCCTCCCTGACGCGCCGGCTGTTACGTGTGGCCGAAGCCACTGCACGGGAAGCTGCTGACTATGTCATTCATCGCAAACCATTTCCTCTGGGACTTTCGCTGAAGATGAAAATTCTGGATCGTCTTGTCTATCGAAAAATTCGTGCCAATCTTGGTGGAAACCTCCGATTCTGCATTGCGGGAGGTGCGGCTCTCAACGTGCATATTGCCAGATTCTTTATTGGTGCGGGTGTCTATATTTTTGAAGGATACGGCCTCACCGAAACGTCTCCTGTGCTGGCAGTCAATACATTTAATAACTGGAAGCTGGGTACCGTGGGACATCCTCTCGAAGGTGTTGAAATCAGGATCGCCGAGGATGGAGAAATTCTTGCAAGGGGTCCCAACGTCTTTCAGGGCTATTACAGGGACGAAACAGCCACCAGGGAATCCTTCACCGAGGATGGTTTTTTTCGAACCGGGGATATTGGACTCGTCGATGAAGAAGGGTTTCTGAAGATTACCGACCGAAAGAAGGATTTAATTGTAACGGCGGGCGGAAAGAATATTGCTCCTCTGCCGATTGAGGAAAGGTTCAAAAGAAATCTCTACATCTCCCAGGCTGTCATGTCGGGGGATGGGCGCCCCTATCCCATCATTCTTCTTGTTCCCGACTTCGAGGCTTTGATGGACTGGGCAAATCATTCCGGTATTACCTGGGAGAAAAAAGCGGATCTTCTCGAACACCCCAAGGTTCGGCAGCTTTTCGATGGAATCGTAGAAAGCGTGAATCTGCTTCTGGCCCGATACGAACAGCCCAAACGGTATGCCCTTCTGCAGGAGGAATTCACGATTGAGAATGGGCTCCTGACGCCCACGCAAAAAGTGAAGCGACGAGTTGTAGCTAAACAGTTCCAGTCTGAAATCGACAAGGTATACGCTGCCGGCTCTTCTTGAAGCTCAGGGAGTTCTTTCCTCGAGAACTGCCGAGATTGTCATGGTTTCTCCGTCTCGCAGGATAAGAATCGAAACCTGATCCCCGGGATGGTAATTTTGAAGAGCAAAGGTGAAATCGTAAATGTTCCGGACAGGAAAGGTTCCAAATCGTAAGATTATGTCTCCCTTTTTCAACCCGGCCTTCTCTGCGGGCCCGCCCTGTTTCACTCCGCCCAGACGAAAGGCATCCTCCCCGGATGCAAAGTCAGGAATCGTTCCCAGGTATACCTTGAGCCTTCCCCTGGAAGCTCTTTTCTCCTCCAGAGCTTCAGGAACTACCTGAAAGACGGGAAGAGGCTCCAGAACAGAGATGGCAATGAGGGTATCCCTTATGGTGTTGAGAATCCGCTCCATACCCCTGTAATCGAGAAACTCTGCATCGTCTCTGGAAGAGTGATATCGCTCATGTGTGCCCGTAAAGAAAAAGAGAACAGGAATATCCTCACCGTAAAAAACTGCATGGTCGGATGCTCCAAAACCTCCGTAATACAATGTGGAATCCAATCCTGAAGCCCGGAGCACCGAGGGTACAAGCGTGATCCAGTCCGGCGAAGATCCGACGCCCTGAACAATCAATTTGCCGTCGAACAGGTTTCCAACCATGTCAATATTGATCATTGCAAGAACCGAGTCCCTGGGGATGGGAAGGTGGTTTATGAAATGTGATGCTCCAAGTGTCCCCTCCTCCTCGGCACCCGGAAAGAGGAATAGAAGGTTGACGGGCAATTCCGAAGGACAGGAGAATGTTTTGGCCAGTTCAAGAAGGAGACTGACTCCGGATGCGTTGTCATCCGCCCCGTTGTGAATCGCTCCGGACGATTCATCGGTTGAGTTCATTTCTCCGTGTCCCAGATGGTCATAATGCGCAGCAAGGATGATGGTTTTATCTCCGGTTCCGCGAAGAAAGCCAGCGATGTTTTCTGTTGTGCACTGTGTTGTTTTCAAATGCACCGAAAGTTTGGCTCTTAGACCAGGGAGATCCAGAGGGGAGGCGGATTCCCATGCGTCACGAAAGGCGGATGGAGCCTGGTTGATCAGTATGGGCAGCAGATCCTGACGCCGGACCAGTACGATGGGGATTCCTGCATCGGAGGGTGAGAAATCATGTCGGAGCATCTCAAGGTCATCGTCCTGCTGGGGGGGATTGGTGATGATAACGGCCGCAGCTCCGTGAGCAAGGGCGTTAAATGCTTTATAACGGAGTGATCGAAACGGTTCAAAGGGAGTGTCGATCCGGTCGCCATCCGGGGAATCCCGCAGGATGATCACAATCTTTTCGTTTGCGTCCAGGCCGGAATAGTCGTCGTGGTTAAGATCTTCCGCTGAGATACCATACCCGGCGAAGAGTAATGGACCCTCCACCTCCCCGGAGGAAGAAAAGGACACCGGACGGAATTGGGATTCCAATTCCAGGGTGAAATCGCCGCTTTGACCGGAAAAGGTGAGAGAATTTCCTTCTTCAAGCTCTACGCCTGAAATGAAGGAAAAGGGTTGAAGGTAGGATTCACCAAACCCGGGCTCAAGACCTGCATCTCGCAGATGATCCTCAATGTATTCTGCCGCAATACGAGATCCCTCCGTACCCGGAAACCGGCCTTCCAGACGATCGTCGGCAAGAAACGTCACATGGCTTTTCAGATGGTCTGTCTGTGGGTGGAGGATCGATAACAGGGAAAACGCAAGGTAGAGACTCAGCATGGGATCACCATTTCACAAAAAAGAGACTGTGGGGAATCAGATAAACAATGGTAGTAATTACAATACCTCCATAGACCCAATAGGGAAAGTACTTAAGACGACCCTTGCGTGATAAGAGCAGAACCAGGAGCCAGTACAGGACAACCACCTCTGATTTTGTGTCGGTAATGTCCGTCCCGATAGGCCATCCACCCCAACCCTCCTGAAAGGCCTGCCAGGTCACGACAATGCCAAGGGGAATCACGGAAATGGCAAAGAGAAGCCATCCCCAGAACATGGTCGACAGAGCCCGCTGAAATGCCTGTTTCATGCCGACATGGATGCGAAAGGTGTCAAGCAGGGTGTGGATTAGAAAGAAAAGTGCTGCCACGACAAGAGTGATGTGGAGGACAAGGATGTGTTTGTTGACATGTCCTTCAAATGTCACATAAAACGGCCAGTCTCCCTTTCCTGTAAGCAATGCGGCAAACCACGGCTTTGGTTGTGTTACCTTCACGGATTCCCCGTTGGACAATTCTATGGTGAAGTAAAAGAAATACCGTTGCAGAATGTGCAGTCTGGGCATAACATACAGGTAGGATGAGGTGGGTTCGCCCTTGATTACCAGAGGTTCCATGGTATTGCGAAGGTATTCCTGTTCGCCGCTCCTGCGAATATGAATGGACACCGAATCAATGGCTGGATTTTCCTCTCGGGTGAATGCTCTGAATTCAACGCGGTAGTCCCGGTCATTATATTGATCGTCATCATGGACATAGACATAATGAACAGGGGCCCCGGGTGTAAGAAGGGTAACCATGTCGGGTGTAATGGCATCTTCGATAAAAAAGAAGAGAGCGATCCCGCATGCAAGGAGGAGACAAAGAGTGAGAATGTGAAAGATCCTGGTGGAAATGTTGGGAGATGAGGTTGAAATCATGACTGCCAGCATACGGTGAACCAGCCAGATGCGTCAAGCGCAAAAAAAGAGACCCGGACGACTTCGTCCGGGTCCTGCAATGATTTTGGCTAAAGATCGGTCAGGCTTTTTCTTTGATGAAACCTTTGATCCACTCGGTAGTAACGGATTTCGGACGGGTGATCGCCGTCATGATGGCCCGGTTGTAAATAAGCTGGGCCAACATTCCCATGGAACGTGAAACCGCAAAGAGAACCGTATAGTAGCTGAATTCTCTCAGCCCAAAGTGATAGAGAAGGGCACCGGATCCGGCGTCAACATTGGGCCACGGATTCTTGGCCTTTCCATGTTCCTTCAAAACATCGGGGACGACTTTGAAGACCCGATCAACGGCCTGGAATACGGGATCGTTCGGTAAATACTTTCTCCCGAATTCGTTAAATCCAACGAATCTCGGATCGGGACAGCGAAGGACGGCATGGCCATAGCCGGGAACAACCTGACCCGAATTGAGAGTGTCCCATGTGTACTGACGAATCTGATCCTCTGTGGGCAGGCCACCGATCTTGTCCATCATGTCAAGGATCCACTTAAGGCATTCCTGATTGGCGAGACCGTGGAGGGGACCGGCGAGGCCGTTCAGCCCTGCGGCAACCGCATAGTAGGGATCGGAAAGTGCGGAACCAACAGTATGGCAGGTATTGGCGGAAACGTTTCCACCCTCGTGGTCAGAATGAAAGTTCAGATACAGCCGCATGAGTCTGGCAAAATGTCCATGAGGGTCGGGAATACCGAGCATGTTTGCATAATTGGCTCCCCAATCCAGGCCGGGTACCCAGGGGATACGGTCTCCCTTGCCGAAACGGAGGCGATAGATGTAGGCGGCGACGGAAGGCAGTTTGGCCAGGAGCTGAAGAGCATCCTCAAGGGCTGCGACCCAGTAGTCTTCCTTCTTCATGCCTTCGTCATACATTTTGCGGAAAACGCTATCAACTTCCATGGCACAGATCGCTGTGGAGAGCATCGCCATTGGGTGGCTTTCCGGGTGCATGCTCTCAAGGACGTCCCAGACATATTCCGGAACGTGAGACCTGCGGTCAAAATCCTTCTGGAGAGCACATTTGGCCTCGTCATCAGGTTTGTCGCCGGTCAGAAGCAGGTAAAAAATCTCTTCCGGCCAGAGATCCTTGATCTCCAGCAGGGGAATTCCCCGAATGTGAAGACCCTTGTCCGGTGAAACAAAGGACGTGTCGCAGATCATAGCTTTGACGCCACGCATTCCTCCATAAGCCTGAGCAATCGTGACATCGGAAATCACCATGTCGCCATGATCTTTTCCCATCGCCTTAAGCTCTTCCCTCAAGGGAGGAATAAGCTCGGCCAACTTGTTTTGTAATGTAGCCATTCGCATCTCCTTTCTTTTAATGAGCGTGCCCCTTCTATGTTACAACTTTCACAGAGTATCGCACAAGGGCCCCGTGCGTCAATTGGGAGGTGAATGTTTTTTCCTTCAAATCTCATGGTATAATCATCGTTCCATGGAACGTGAATTGCTATCTCTACTTTGTGCAGGCCTTTACGTAAAGGAAATAATCCCGTGGTGATGTCGATCAATCGGTTTTACAGTACATTGAAGACCATTAAGATTTTTATCCAGGACCACCCGGACGTTTCGGAAGAACTCGCTTCGTCCATAAAAAAAGTTGAACAGTCCTTTCGTGCGACCTATACCTCGGAGTCTTTCAAGGAAGCCCTTATGGCCAATGCGGATATTCCCAGTGATCTCGAGGAAGAGATTACGTCCGCCAGCATTCTTTACAACAACGAAAAGGCCAGATTGTAGTGCCCTCCTTCCTGTTGGAAAGAAGGATTGCTTGAGTCTTACATTTACCTTATAATGCCTGACTGTGCCGGAGTGGCGGAACTGGCAGACGCAGGGGACTCAAAATCCCCCGGGCCTTGAGCCTGTGTGGGTTCGAATCCCACCCCCGGCACACCCTCCCGTGGGATCCGGTGATATCGGCCAATAATTCTGGCCTCAATCGGCGAATCCCACCCCCGGCACCAGACTTCGCTTTCTTAGCTTCGTCCTGGCGGACCACCCTCCCGGATTGACTTCCACCCCACCGCCCCCTCGTCGGCCTCGACGGTTAAGATCGAAAGATTTCCTCGGCTCTCACCTCCGGTTTTGCCTGCTATCCCATCCCATCCGCTCCGGCAATACCTCCGAACTAGGTTCGCGGGTTTACTCGGTCCGGCTTTCCCCCATTCCTCCCCCTCGCCGACCTTATTAGTAAATATTGAAGGGATAAGCGGTCCGAATCCCTCCCCCGGCACCAGACTTCGCTCTCTAAGCTTCGTCCAGGCAGGCCAGACTTCGCTCTCTAAGCTTCGTCCCGGCAGGCCACCCTCCCGGATTGACTTCCACCGCGCCGCCCCTCGTCGGCCTCGACGGTTCATATCGAAAGATTTCCTCGGCTCTCACCTCCGGGTTTGCCTGCCATTCCATCCCATCTGCCCCGGCAATACCCTGCAGAAGGTGTGCAGCCAGAGCCGGATCAAATCACTCCAGAATCGACAGGTCAAAAATTGGGGGATATCACCCTGATGGCGACGGAAATGGGCTATATGCCCCGGTGGGTCAACCAGGGGTCGGTTTTTTTCCTGATATTTCGGTCCCTTTCATAATGGGTCTTCGAACAGGATTTTGGCACGGGTGTTGCAGTAGGTGAGGGTGAAAGTTAGCCATGTCCGGAATTCGGTAGTCTTATTGCTGTTTGGTTATTCCCTGTTGTTTGATATGAAATTCTTGTTCAGGTGCACAAAAGCCCCTGTTTCCTTTTCTTTGTAATGAGCCCCCGGCCTGAGGGGGCTATTTCTTTATGTAAGAAGGAGTCTCAATTACATTTTTCACAAAGAGGTTATGAATCCTAATGTCTGTATTACTGTATGCTCAATTTGACAAAAAACGTTGTTTGTGCGATACTTCACAGCCATGATATCCTTTATTAAGCGCTCTCTGAAGATCCTGATGATCGGCTCGGTCGTGATGGTGATTCTGCTTGTATTCAGTGTAGAATATACCTCCCGTCCGGCCTTCTGTAACACCTGCCACATCATGGAGCCCTATTACCGATCCTGGCAGACCTCTTCCCATTCCCACGTTCCGTGTTTAAAATGCCACTATCCGCCAGGCATCAAATATAAGATTCAAGCAAAGATAGCGGGCCTCTCCCAGCTTGTTCAATATGTGACGCATACCTATGGTACGAAACCGTGGGCGGAAATCGATGATGCGGCCTGTCTCAGGGAGGGTTGCCATACAACCCAGCTGCTCGAAGGTCCCATCAATTTTCGTGAAGGTATTTTCTTTAACCACAAGGCCCATCTCCAGGATTTACGGAGGGGCAAAAAGCTTCGGTGTACTTCGTGCCATTCTCAGATCGTACAGGGTCAGCATCTTACTGTCACGCCAACTGCATGCTTCCTCTGTCATTTCAAGAATCTTCACGAGAATGAAAAGATGAGTGAATGTCGGGAATGCCACAATGTGGAAAAGATTCCGACTGCCAGGTTCGACCACAGTTTTATTACCAAACAGAACGTACCCTGCCGTCAGTGTCACGGACCGATGTACACGGGAACAGGTGACGTCCCAAAACAGCACTGTTTTTCCTGCCACGCAGAGCAGGCCAGGCTTGACAAGTATGGGGACATCGACTTCGTCCACAACATGCATGTTACCCGAAACAAGGTCGAGTGCACCGAATGCCATCTTGAAATTCAGCACAAGACCCAGAAGGTATCCATCTCGGAAGATCTCCCATGCCAGGCCTGCCATATCGATACTCATTCCAAGCAGAAGCAGCTCTTCCTTGGTTTTGGCGGGGCGGGTGTCGAGCGGGAGCCGAATATGATGCTGCAGTCCAATGTCCACTGTACCGGATGTCATCTCTATCCCATTGAAAAAATGGGGAATATCGTGCATGTCGCCCGGGGAGATTCCTGCGTGTCCTGCCATGGCAAAGGTTTTGACAAAGTTCTGGAATCCTGGAGAGAGGCATTGACGAAAGCCCTGAGCCGATCACGGGATGCTCTGGATCAGGCAAAGCCCCTTGTGCAGGGCAAGCGGCTTTCGGAAGAAATGGTTATCAAGTACAAGGAAGCAAAGGACAATGACGCACTGATACGCAGCGCCCATGGTGTGCACAATATTATCTACTCCCTGGATCTGTTGAATACGTCCATACAGTATGTGAATGAGATTCTGGCTTCAACCGGATCCAAGAAACGATTCCCGGAAATTAAAGAAGCCGCTCAGATGAAAACAAGCCCATGCGCTGCCTGTCACACGGAACCTCCTGCTGGAATCCGGACTGTTTTCGGGAAGCAATTTGACCATGGTGCCCATGCCGCCAGCAGTAAGACTACCTGTCTTTCCTGCCATACCGATTTTTCGAAGCACGGAAAGCTCACCATCACGGCCAAAGACTGTTCTCGATGTCACGGTGATATTGAAATGCCCCACCCGGAAACCTGGAAGAAGGATCATCCCGGTGTGGTGAATGAACGCGCTTCAAGCTGCTCGACATGCCATGGCTCGTCATCCTGTTCTTCCTGCCATGGTCTGGCCATGCCCCATCCAGATGACTGGATGGATGTACACTATGAAACCGTCGCTGAAAAGGGCCAGGATCTCTGTTCAAAGTGTCATGAAGCCTCGTTCTGTGAAGGATGCCACGGCTGACCCAGCTTACTTTTTGGAGGACCGTATGGATTCATCTCGACGTTCATTTTTGAACCTGCTGTTGGGGGTGACGGGAGTGGGCGCGCTGGGAAGTATCGTCTACCCTGTCTTGAAATACCTGACACCGCCTCAGAATGCAGAGCAGTCCGTTGCATCCGTTGTGGCGGCGACGGTGGGTGAGCTGAAACCCAACAGTGGAAAGATCTTCAAATTCGGAAATAAGCCTGGAATCCTTATCATGACGCAAAATGGAGAATACCGCGCATTCAGTGCGATCTGCACCCACCTGAACTGTACCGTTCAATATGATCCGGAAATTCAGCAGATCTGGTGCGCATGTCATAACGGCCACTTTGACCTGTTTGGAAAAAATGTCTCCGGTCCACCTCCCAAACCCCTGGAGAGTTTTGACGTGGAAATGAAAGGTGAGAATGTCGGGGATGAGATCGTTGTCCTGAGGAGGTCATGATGATTCAGCGCCTCCTTACCTGGCTGGAAGATCGTGTGGATCTATCCTCCATCAAGCATCTGATCCAGGAAAAGACCGTTCCCCGCCACCGCATGACCGGATTTTACTTCTTCGGGGGCGTGGCTCTCTTTTTCTTTATTGTTCAGATCATTTCGGGCATTCTTCTTCTCTTTTATTACAGGCCCACCTCGGAAGAAGCCTTTGAGAGTGTGAAGTTCATCATGACACAGGTCCCCTTTGGCTGGCTGGTTCGTTCTATTCACAGCTGGTCCGCCAACCTGATGATCCTCTCACTCTTTCTCCATATGTTCTCGACCTTTTTCATGAGAGCCTACCGGAAGCCCCGTGAGATCACCTGGATTACCGGATTTCTTCTCCTTGGGCTGAGTATGGGGTTTGGCTTCACAGGATACCTCCTCCCCTGGAACAAGCTGGCATTTTTTGCCACTCGCGTCGGAACTGACATGGTAAGCGTCGTTCCTCTGATTGGAGAATGGCTTCTTCGCGTCCTCAGAGGAGGAGAAGATGTCACGGGTGCCACGCTGACCAGGTTTTTCGGAATTCATGTCACGATTCTTCCCATGATCGTGTTTGCCCTGCTCGGAATTCACCTGGTACTGATTCAGCAGCAGGGAATGAGTGTTCCCATTGGAGCAAGGATAAAGGGACAGATTCCATTCTTCCCCAATTTTATGATGAAGGATCTTCTTGCCTGGCTCCTTGCGCTGGCCGTTCTCGCAGGTATCGCTTCCATATTTCCCTGGGAACTGGGAGTAAAGGCCGATCCCTTTGCCTCGGCACCTGCAGGTATCAAGCCTGAATGGTATTTTCTCTTCATGTTTCAAGCGTTAAAAGTGATCCCCGCCCATGTTCTGGGTATGGAAGGCGAAGTTCTCGGACTGGCCGCATTCGGGCTGTGCGGACTTCTCTTTATGCTGGTTCCCTTTCTGGATCGAAAAGCTCAACGGGAAGAACGCAGCAAGCTTATTACAGGTGCAGGCTGGGTGGCGGTCATCTTCATTGTCGCCATGACAATCTGGGCCTATCTGGATTAGGAGTCAGCCATGAAAACTATCTTTTCTCTGCTCCTCCTTACCCCGGTCATTCTCAGCGGGGCGTCGACCTGTGTTACCTGCCATAAAGATCTGGACGGCGATCTTGCTGCACCTGTATCTCTCTGGGAGACAAGTATTCATCAACGGGCTGATGTTGGTTGCGTGGATTGCCACGGGGGTGATGCGACATCGGATGATATGGATCTTGCCATGAGCCCTTCCAGGGGCTTTGTCGGGGTCCCGTCCCCCAAAATGATTCCGACGCTTTGCGCTCGATGCCACTCGGACGAACGGTACATGAAAAAATACGCACCCAGTATTCCCGTCGATCAGCTGGAGAGGTATAAGACGTCGGTTCACGGTATGGGATGGGCCCGAGGGGATGCGAACGTCGCCACCTGTGCCAGTTGTCACGGTGCTCACGATATTGTGAAGGCTACGGATCCTGCATCCCATGTCTATGTCACGAATGTCGTGAATACCTGTGCCAAATGTCATGCTGATGAAAAGCTCATGAAAACCTATAACATCTCGGCGGAGATCGTGAGCGACTATCGCAAGGGTGTTCATGCAAGAGCCATTGAAGAAAAGGGGGACCTCGCTGCTCCCACCTGCAACGATTGCCATGGAAACCATGGAGCGGCCCCTCCGGGAATCGCTTCCATCGGATTTGTCTGCGGAAACTGTCACGCCATGAATCAGAGGCTTTTCAACCAGAGCCCTCACAGGGAGCCCTGGCAGGATATGGAACTTTCCCAGTGTGAAGAGTGTCACGGAAATCACAACATCCCTCCTGCAACCGATGCCATGCTGGATTCAAAGGGCCATGCTGTCTGCCTGAACTGCCATGATCAGGGAGACGGGGGATACGAAACGATGGACAAGATCCATGCGATTCTTGTCGGTATGACAAAACGAATGGAGGAAGTTGAAACCCGGGTGCTGGAAGCCGAGCACAAGGGAATGCTGATGGATGATGCTGCGCTTCTTCTCCAGGATGCAAAAACGTCATACATCAAAGGCCGTACTGCCGTCCATGCCTTTTCCGCGGAAAAGGTCAAGGACACGGTAGGGGAAGGCCTGGGTAATATCAATAAAGCCTCAATCATGGCCGATGAAGCCTTTAAGGAACTTACCTTCCGACGAAAGGGGCTCTTTGTTTTTCTTATCATTGCGTTGACACTGGCATTCCTTCTCTGGTTAAAAATCCGGCAGATGGACCGGCGCATGCCATCGAATCCAGAGTAGCAGGAGTCCGTATGAAAAGGGTTGTCTGTATCCTTCTGGTAATGTTCATTCCACTTGTCCTCACGGGATCTTTGATGGCTGGAGATCGAGAAGAGTGCCTGGCCTGTCACGGAGACAAGGATTCTTTTTCCGTAAAGGACCCGGCCTTCATCCAGGATAAGAAGTTTGTAAACTCGGCACATGGAAAGCTGGGTTGTACGGATTGCCATATCGATCTGGATGGTGTTGATCTTCCCCACGATATTCCCGTGGAACCAGTGGACTGCGGCATGTGTCACGATGATGTCGCTCGAAAACAGGGTGAGAGCCTCCATGGGAAAGCGGCAAAGCGGGGAGATCCCCTGGCTCCCCGATGTGTCACCTGCCATGGGTCCCACTATGTCATTCCCAGGTCAGATCCCTCCTCTCCCGTCACACCTCTGAATATTCCCTTTCTCTGTGGGAAATGTCATAAAGAAGGGGCTCCGGTTCAGGCTCAGCGCAATATTCACCAGGATCACATTCTTCAGAACTACTCCCTCTCCATCCATGGAGAAGGTTTGTTTAAAAAGGGCCTGGTCGTTTCAGCCACATGTACATCCTGCCATACGGCGCACCACATCCTGCCCCATACCGACCCCAAATCTTCGATCGGTAGAAGAAATATCGCAAAAACCTGTACGACGTGTCATGCACGAATCGAAGATGTTCACCGGAAAATCATTCAGGGTAAGCTCTGGGAAAAGGAAGCCAACGTTCTTCCGGCCTGTGTCGATTGTCACCAGCCCCACGAGGCCCGGCGGGTCTTTTACGACCAGGGGATGGCGGATAAGGACTGTTTAGTCTGTCATGGAAAGACCGATTTACGATCATCGAAGGATGGAAGGTCACTCTTCGTAGAGTACGGGGAAATTCTGCAGTCCCGTCATGCCAACGTTCACTGCAGCCAGTGCCATTCGGAAGTGAACGCTTCGCATACACGACCCTGTGAGACAATCAAGAACAAGGTCAATTGCAGTTCCTGCCACGCGGAAATTGGCCAGAACTATCAGATGAGCGTTCATGGCTCGCTGGCGGCTAAGGGAGATCCAAACGCTCCCATTTGTGTCGAGTGCCACGGAACTCATGGTGTGATGGGAAAAGAAGACCCGGCATCTCCGACCTTTCCCACCAAGGTCCCCGAACTCTGTGCACGATGCCACCGGGAAGGGGAAAAAGCCGCAAACCGCTATAAGGGAGATCAGAGGGACATCATTCGGCACTATACACAGAGCATTCACGGCAAAGGCCTGTTGAAGAGCGGTCTTGTCGTTACTGCGATGTGCACGGATTGTCACACGGCTCACCTCACCCTTCCTTCGAAAGATCCCAATTCCAGTGTGAACGATGTAAATATTGCCAAAACCTGTGCCAAGTGCCACAGGGGGATCTACGAACAGTTTGTTACCAGCATCCATGTCAAGCCTTCCCGGGATCCGGAAAAAAAGAAGCCGACCTGTAAAACATGTCACTCGGCCCATTCCATTATCCGTGCGGACCAGAAAGACTTTAAGCTTCATATCATGGATCAGTGCGGACACTGTCACGAAAAGATCGCCGAAAGTTACTTTGATACCTATCACGGAAAAGTATCCCGGCTGGGGGGAACCAAAACGGCAAAGTGTTACGACTGTCACGGCTCCCATGACATTCTTCCCCCATCGGATCCCAGATCCCATCTGAGCCGGGACAACGTGGTGGCCACATGTCAGAAATGTCATCCGGGAGCCAACCGGAAGTTTGCAGGCTATCTGACCCACGCGACGCACCATGATCCCGGGAAATATCCCTACCTTTTTTACTCCTTCTGGTTCATGACCATTCTCCTTGTCAGTGTCTTTACGCTGAGCGGCCTCCACACGCTGCTCTGGATCCCCAGGGCCGTGCAGATGAGGCGTCAGCTTAAGCAAAGAGAAACGGCTGATGGCGAAACAAAGTATTTTCGACGCTTTACCACCCTTAACTCCACGCTCCATATACTCATGATCATCAGCTTTATCAGTCTTGCCATTACCGGAATGACACTCAAGTTTTCCTATACGGTCTGGGCCGGTATGATCTCAAACTTTCTGGGAGGTTTTCAGGGAGCCGGTATTATTCACCGAATAGCGGCTATCCTGATGTTTGGCGTCTTTATCACCCACCTTACCGACCTTTTCCGCCGCAAGAAGAGAGAATTCGGAAGCTGGAAGGCTCTTCTGTTCGGTTCGGCGACGATGCTTCCCACATGGAGAGACGTTAAAGAATTTTTTGCCACGATGAAGTGGTTTCTGGGACTTGGCCAGCGGCCCGATTACGGACGCTGGACCTACTGGGAAAAGTTTGACTACTTTGCCGTGTTCTGGGGCATCTTTATCATCGGGTCTACCGGGCTCTTCCTCTGGTTTTCGGAACAGTTTACGTTGATCTTTCCCGGATGGTTGATCAATGTCGCAACCATCATCCACAGTGACGAAGCCCTCCTCGCCACGGGTTTCATCTTTACGGTTCACTTTTTCAACACGCATCTCCGTCCGGAAAAGTTCCCCATGGATACTGTGATTTTTACGGGGCGGATGAGCGTGGATGAGCTTCAGCATGATCGACCCGATGAGTACCGGGACCTGATGGAAAAAGGGGAACTGGAAAAGCACCTCGTGGGCCCTCTTTCGCAGACCCGGATTCGATTCGCGCGAACGTTCGGCTGGATCGCTCTGATTCTCGGTTTCTCGATCGTCCTGCTGATCATTTACGCGATGCTCTTTGCCTATCGGTAAGAGCTACGTTTGTACGGTGCGAGAATGTGGCCCGAATGGAGTTATCCCATTCGGGCCTTTTCCTGTCCTTGAAAAGTTATATGAAACATGAATATTGGAAGATATGGGTAATGAGAGTCATTTTCATTATGAAGATGAGAAAAATTGTCCAAATAGCAATACGGTGATATTATTGACAGAATTGTAGATTCTCTGTTACTTTGTGAAGAAAATGACGAAGTAATAATTGAGATTTTATCTCAAACCAAGACGTTTTCTGAGGAGTGCCATGTCAACCTTTCGCAACCTTTTTGTTTTTTTGCTCTGTCTATTGATGTTTGCCGTGGTCGTTCCATCCATGGCCCTTCCGAACAACGAAGAATGCCTTGCATGTCACGCAATGGAAGGACTCGAAGGCGTTACTGAACGGGGAAAATCGTTAAACCTCCTGGTTCCGGAGGATGCACTCTTTGGAAGCGTACACGAAGATCTCTCGTGTACCGATTGCCATCTTGGACCCGCAAACTTTGATGAAGTCCCCCATACCAAACAGCCGATGAAGCTGGGCTGCCCGGAATGCCACTCCGATGTTATGGAGATGTACCACTTAAAGGATGTTCACGGACGGGCCGTTGAAGAAGGGAACACTATGGCTCCCTTCTGTTCCGGATGCCATGGGGGTCATGATATTATGCCCATGAGCTCACCCGATTCCAGAATGTCCAAGCAGAACCAGCCCGATACCTGCGGCCGCTGCCACGGACAGGAGGAGTTGAACCTCCAGGAAGGGATCACCAAGCGTCAACTTATTGAGCGGTATAAATCTTCCGTACACTGGGAAGCCATTCAGCGTGGAAAAAACGGTGCCTCCTGTACTGATTGCCACGGGCACCATTCCATCCTGTCTTCCGCCGAGCAGGATTCTACCGTTTCCAGGACCGGGGTTGCCTTCGTCTGCCAGAAATGTCATCCCAACGAGGCACTTTCCTTTATCGCGGGAGCCCATGGACAAACGCTGGAACATGGTAACAACGAAGTGCCCAACTGCATCACCTGTCATGGAGATCATGATATGGCCTCCCTCCGGGAACGGGTCGGGGATGCGAAGAACTGGGCCGCCACCCAGGTCTGCATCTGGTGCCACGGGAACGATCGAATGATGGCTCGCTATGGGCTGGATACCTCCCCGGTGGAAAGTTATATGAAGGATTTCCACGGTCTCACCCAGCGAGGGACGGCGGGCGCCAGCGCAACCTGCGCCGACTGCCACGATCCGCACCACTCTCTGCCCTCAGATCACCCCAGCTCCCGCATGCATCTCTCCAACCGGGGTGCGGCATGCGGAAAGTGCCATGGCCAGGTTACGCCGACCTTCGCCATGAGCTTTACTCACAAGAAAGCCCTCGAGACTGGTGGGCAGTACTTTGAAAATATTATCAAGATCCTCTACATCATTATTATCGTCATATCGATTCTAATCATGTTAGGCCACAATTCCATCATCTGGTTGTGGGCCGTGCGGGAGAAAAACCGGGAACAGAAAAAGCGTAAACACATTCGTCGAATGACGAATTTTGAGATCTTCAGTCACTTTATCCTATTCCTTACCTTCACAACGCTGGCCTTTACAGGGTTTGCTCTCAAATTTCCGGAAGCTTTCTGGGTGAAATGGCTCTTTTCCATCGGGATGACCGAGCCCATCCGGGCCTTCATTCACAGAATGGCGGCCTTTATCATGACGCTTGATTTCGTATTTTTTGCCATCTACATGGCCTTTGGCCGACGCGGGCGAATCATCTTCCGTGAACTTCTTCCCCAAAAGCGTGATTTGAAGGATACGGTTCAAACGATGAAGTACTACATGGGGACGGAAGAAAAGCGCCCGCGTTATGCGGTATTCAACTATGCTGAGAAGTTTGAATTCTGGGCGCTTGTCTGGGGAACGTTGATCATGGTCGTGACCGGATTCATTCTGTGGTTTCCCAATACGCTGCCTGGTTCCTGGCCATCCTGGATTATTAATGTTGCCCGTGTAATCCATTACTATGAGGCGCTTCTGGCCACCCTGGCCATCATCATCTGGCATGGTTTTCACACTGTTTTTCATCCGGCGGAATATCCCATGAGCACATCATGGCTTACGGGCTATATCACCGATGAAGAAGCCGAACACCATTTCGATGAACGGGCCATTATGATCATGCAGGCTGAGCCCAGTGAGTTGAATGTGAAAAAGGAACGATCCGGGGAGGGCGATTCCGAGGATTCATAATTTACACCCGCCGGGTACCGAATAGAGGGCCAGGATTCAGGGAATATGTGTATGAATTCCCCCCTGAAATTCAGGGGGGTAAATATAGGGGGGAATAATGGATCGACGAAAGTTTTTACAGGCTCTCGTTGCCTCGGGAGGTGGAGCTGCGCTCGCCGCCAGCTCCGGGTCCGAAGCGGAAACCCACGAAAAACCTGCAAATGAAAATCAGGTCGGGTGCCTTGTTGACACGACACTCTGCATCGGATGCCGGCAGTGTGAGGAAGCGTGCAACCGGAGAAACAAGCTTCCAAAACCGGAGAAAAGCTTCAAGGATCGTAGCGTCCTGCGCACCTTTCGCCGGCCTGTCGAAGGGGCATTTACAGTGGTCAATGAATTTCCCGGATCACCGTCGCCGGACCAGGAGGAAAGAGAATCCACTTACGCCAAGTTTCAGTGCATGCACTGTATCGATCCGGCCTGTGTCTCCGCCTGCATTGACGGTGCTCTGACCCGGGCCAAGGACGGTGCCGTTGTCTACAATCCGACCATCTGTCTCGGGTGCCGGTACTGCATGGTTGCATGCCCCTTTCAGATCCCGGCGTACGAGTACGATCGTGTCCTTACGCCTCGTGTTCGTAAATGTGAGTTCTGCGCGGATCGGGAAAAGGGAACGGGAGCCAACCCGGCCTGTGCAGCTGCGTGCCCGGTTGAGGCCATAGTTTTCGGAAAACGGGAGTCTCTCCTGAAACTTGCAAAGGATAGGATCAAAATTCGTCCCGACCGCTATCTTGATCACATTTACGGGGAACATGAGGTCGGGGGAACCAGCTGGATGTACCTGATAGGCCGCCCCCTGGAGGAGATATCCCTTCTTTCCCTGCCGGAAGCCGCACCTCCAAGGACCACGGAACACATCCAGCATACGATCTTTAAATACGGCATTCTTCCCGTGGCCTTTTATGGACTTCTCGGAGGGATCATGTGGCTGAACAGCCGGAAGGATCAGGTTCAGGGAGAACCTCCCCGTACGGAAACACATGAAACATCGGAAGATCGCGGTGAGAGAGGAGGTGACCAGTGAGTCCCCATACCCCCGTCCCGCAGAGAATCAAGTTTTTTTCTACCGGTACCTTTATTCTTCTGGGCCTCATGGGTGTGGGGTTTGCCTTTGGTCTGGCCAGGTTTCTCACCGGTCTGGAACCGCTCACCAACCTTTCCAACTATTATCCATGGGGCATCTGGATTGCCATCGATGTCGCCTGCGGAGTCGCACTGGCTGCGGGAGGATTTACAACGGCGGCTATCGCGGAAATTTTTGGGGGAAAGAAATTTCACCCGCTGGTTCGTCCCGCCATCCTCACAGCATGGTTGGGTTATGCGATGGTTGCCTTCGGGCTGACATTCGACCTCGGCCGTTACTGGAACATCTGGCGACCCGCCTTCAACTGGCAGGGTAACTCAGCCCTCTTTGAAGTGGCTATGTGTGTGATGGGCTACCTCACGGTCCTGACTTTCGAGATGGCTCCATCGATTCTCGAAGGACTAAAACGGTGGATCGATGAAGACGGCTGGGGCGCTGCTATCCTTACGAAGCTGGAGCGCCCCATTATGTGGGCACACAGCGCAACCAAAACGGCATTGCCCCTCTTTATCATCGCTGGTGTGGTGCTCTCCTGTATGCACCAGTCCTCCCTGGGAACCATCATGGTCCTGGTGCCGACGAAGTTGAACCCACTCTGGTATACGCCTCTTCTTCCTCTTCTTTTCCTGTTATCCGCCGTCATGGTTGGTTTCCCCATGGTGGTCTTTGAATCCCTCCTGGCCAGCCGGAGCTTTCGCCGTGAGCCCGAGATGGATCTTTTAAGCCCACTAGCCAGGTACATTCCCTGGTTCATCGGGGTCTATGCTTTCGTTAAATTTCTGGATCTTTATCTGCGCCGGGCTGATCTCTGTTTCTTAAGCTGTCCAGGACCGGCCACGGCCTTCACGATTGAGGTGGGTGTGGGAATTATTCTTCCCTTCCTGCTCCTGTCCAGCAAAACTCTTCGCCGTTCACCGGGTTGGCTCTTTTTCGGCTCCTTCTGCGTGATTCTCGGGGTAGTCCTGAACCGGATCAATGTCTACCTCGTTGGATTCAACCCGCCCTACGCCACATCATCCTATTTCCCTGCCATCGGAGAGATCGCGGTCACCGTTGCCATTATCTGTCTTCTGATGCTTCTCTATCGATTTTTTGTCGCATTCTTTCCGATCCTTCCAGGAATTCATACATCAACGGCAGAGCGCAGAGTAACTGAGCTGGAACCCGCCCTCTCCTCTACCTGGGCATGGGTCATCCGTGCGGCTGCAGTGGGTCTATTGCTGACGTTCGTTCTGCTCTACGCCCTTGTCCACAAGGAAGCCGTGGCGGGAGAGATCAGTGCCTTTAAGTGGGCAAACCGGGTCGTACCGGTAAAACATGCACCCGAGCCCACGCCGCCTACTCAACATGCCTTCCGACCGGAAGGGTACAAGAACCTCTATATCCTGAACAACGATCTCTTAAACTCCAAGACTGACTTTTACGAACCCGTCAAGTTTACCCATCGATCCCACGATGCGTACACCGACGGGGACTGTGGCGTCTGCCACCATCGCTTCTCTTTTGACGAATCGGACCGTGTCGGAGAAGACATCAAAGAGCTCCATGAAAGCTTCGATGTGACCCTGAGCGGACCCTGTTCCGGATGTCATGATATGTCTTCGATTTCCATTCTGAAATGTGCCACCTGCCACTGGGTTCCCAACGAGGAAGACGATCCAAACCGGCTGGGTCTCAAAGGTGCCTACCACCGCCAGTGCATCGGCTGTCACGAGGACCATCCCAACGTGGAGTATATTCCGACGGACTGTATTACCTGTCACCATCCCTATACTCCGGACCACCGGGGGCTGGTGGAAGTTCAGGCCGGGACGGGTCCCTTCGCAGTGACGGCTGCGTGTCTGCAGTGTCATGAATCCACCGGTCAGGATATTCTGAAGACGGCTCACTGGCGATGGGGAGGTCATTCTCCCACCGTCAAGGGGCACAAGCACAGCACCAATCTCGGGAAAGCCACCGTTCTTAATAATTACTGTATCGGCGTGAGTCCCAATTTCCAGGTTTGCGCCACCTGCCATATCGGATATGGCTGGGTGGATGAAAGCTTCAATTTTGACGATCCCTCCAGGATTGATTGTCTTGTCTGCCATGATACTACCGGAAAGTACGCCAAAGATCCGGCTTCAGGCGGTATGCCCGATGCATCGGTCGATCTCACCGAGGTTGCGTATTCCGTAGGACGGCCTTCCCGAAAAACCTGCGGATTATGCCATTTCTACAGCGGGAACGGTCCGAATTACAAACATGGTGACCTGGAACCGATTCTTGTTGATCCGCCCGATGACTTCGATATTCACATGGGCCGGTACGATATGCTCTGCCAGGATTGCCATAAGACAGAAAGCCACCGTATTGCAGGATCTTCCATGAGCGCACCGGCCGTGGAGGGCATGGTTTTCTGCGAAGTGTGTCACGGTGAGGAGCCCCATCGTATTACCGGGATCCTGGGACGCCACCTCGACGACCATGTAAAGGCCGTGTCCTGTGAAACCTGCCATATACCCTATGTGGCCAAGGATCTTCCAACAAGAGTATTTCTTGACTACTCCAAGGCGGGACAGGATCGAAGTTCCATCAAGATGGAATATGGACAACCCACCTACGATAAAAAGTTCGGAGAGATGCGCTGGAAAAAGGATCTGGTTCCGCAATATCGCTGGTACAATCACGACCACGAAATTCACACACCCGGAGAAAAAATCAATCCGCGCCGTGTGGTGGAATTGAATACGCCGCTGGGTGAGCGCCAGGATCCTCACTCCAGGATCTACCCCTTCAAAATCCACACAACGATCCAGCCGTACGACGTGGAAAATAAAATTCTTGCCGTACCCAAACTTTTCAACGGGTACTGGGAGCACTTTGACTGGAACCAGGCGCTGAAGGAGGGAATGGAAGCAGCAGGACTTACCTTCAGCGGATCCTACGACTTTGTGGAAACCCGCATGTATACCTCTCTTCACCACGAGGTGGTTCCGGCCAAGCAGGCTCTGGGATGCACCGATTGTCATGCTACCCCTGCCGTGACCTGCACACGGTGTCACAGCCGGGCCAGGGGAATGGCACAGCCGGAGCATATGCGCCGCGTCTATCCGAATCTCCCGAGATTCCTGGATTTCAAAGTCCTGGGGTATGAGGACGATCCGGCTCTGATTGGCGGACGTTTCTACACCTCCCTTGGAAGGGGGAGACCGCCGCAATAGGTACCCTATTCACAATGGAAGGGTAACGGAGTAGGATTGCTGCATGAGTAAAGAAAAGAAATTGCAAACGAATCGGAGAGGGGGAGACCTCGGCCGGGCCGAGCCCGGATGGTCCCCCCTCCGAAACCGGCGGTCTGTTGGAGGAGCGAGGCCTTATATCCGGGCAATCCAGACTGCAGATATTGTGAAAATCAAGTGGTTTGTCCGGGACGAAGATCGTGCCCTGGTTGGGAAATGTGTCTTTGGGGCCGGCGCAGAAGGCCCTCCCGGCCATGCCCACGGAGGGAGTATCGCCGCCCTGTTTGACGAGCTCATGGGGGCCTCAGCCTGGGCTGCGGGGTATCCCGTTCTGGCGGCAAGGGTCATTGCCGATTTTCACCGACCGCTTCCCCTGGGAGAAACCGTACAATGGTCCGCGTGGGTAAGAAATGTCAAGGAAAGAAAGGTCTGGACCCAGGCAAGGCTGGAAGGGCCGGACGGAACGCTTTTTGCAGAGGGTCGGGGACTCTTCATCATCGTAACCTCAAAGCACTTCGGAAAGCACGAAGCGGAAGCCCGTGTCATTTTGAAGAAAAGTGGAATTGATCCTGACGGAAAGGGTTTTTTTGAGAAAGATCGGGATTAGACCAGGGGGGGAAAACCGATAAATTTCACTTCGGGTTCTAATACGACCCCGAATCGGTCCCGGACTTCGGAAATCATTCTCCGGGCCAGAGTAAAAATATCCGTAGCAGATGCACTACCACGGTTCAGGATGACATTGGAATGGACCGTGGAGATTTCCGCCATTCCTTCCCGAAGGCCGGCGAGCCCGCAGGCGCGGATGAGTTCCCATGCCTTATGCCCTGGAGGATTCTTAAAGACGGAACCTGCGTGACGTCCCGGGGGAAGGCTCTCTTTCCTCCGGGCGAGAACTTCCTCCATCGAAGCACGAAGTGTTGAGACAGGTTGAGCGCCAAACTGAAATACGGTGTATGCGATGATTCCCCGTTCTGAAAAAGAAGAGGTACGATATTCGAATCCGGCCTCCGATCTCAACAGGGTCCGGCTTGCGCCTTCGGGTGTAATCAAAATGGCGTGATCGAAGGCCGCTTCAATCGATTGACCATAACATCCCGCGTTCATCATGACGGCGCCCCCTACCGTGGACGGAAAGCCTGCCAGCCGTTCCAGCCCCCCCAGCCCCCGTTCCACCGCACTGCAGACCATGCGATGCAGGATGACGCCGCCTCCGGCGACCACCGAATTTCCCTGGAATCGAAACTTCTCCAGTAGGCCCTTCAAACGGATAATTGCACCCGGAAAGCCTTCATCGGAAAAGATTGTATTGGCTCCCTTCCCCAGCACCATCCATGGAATTTTATGCCGGGTCAGGGCTGACATCA
The DNA here is from genome assembly GCA_035593605.1 of Thermoanaerobaculia bacterium. Lineage (NCBI taxonomy): Bacteria > Pseudomonadati > Acidobacteriota > Thermoanaerobaculia > Thermoanaerobaculia bacterium. Next base: position 158,970 of record DAOSWS010000001.1, read on the forward strand.
TGGTTTCTGCATTCCGCCGACAGGTCGGGGATAGGATCCATCGAGCCGGGCCCCCGACACCCATCGTCGTGCACGTCGAGAGGGGAACATTTTCCCGGATCTCAAGTCCTGAGGCCTTCAAAACCGGGACCCATTCGTTCATCCGGTCTCCTTGACACCGGGGAGCCTTCGACGTATCCTACCTGTACGTGTGTGCTCCCCTTCTCCCGTACATTTCATGAAAAGGAGTTTACCATGTCCGAACCGAATGAGAATAAAGATCGTGCCATCAAAACCGCGTTGACGCAGATTGAGCGTCAGTTCGGAAAGGGAGCCGTGATGCGGCTCGGGGAGAAGCCCGATATCGACATTGAGATTGTCAAGACCGGATCCATCAGCCTCGATTTCGCGCTTGGAATCGGGGGAATGCCCCGGGGCAGAGTCGTGGAGATTTATGGTCCGGAAATGTCGGGAAAGACCACGCTGGCTCTTCATGTGATCGCCCAGGCGCAAAAAACGGGTGGCTATGCCGCCTTTGTGGATGCGGAGCATGCTCTGGATGCAAAATATGCGAAGAACCTTGGTGTGATCACGGATGATCTCCTTGTATCGCAGCCCGATTACGGAGAACAGGCCCTCGAGATCACCGAACAGCTCATCCGTTCGGGAGCCGTGGATGTCATCGTTGTCGATTCGGTAGCCGCCCTGGTGCCCAGAGCCGAGCTCCAGGGTGAAATGGGAGATGCCCAGGTCGGCCTTCAGGCCCGTCTGATGTCCCAGGCCATGCGGAAGCTGGCCGGTATTGTCTCAAAATCAAAGACCTGCGTAATTTTTATCAATCAGGTGAGAGAAAAGATCGGAGTTATGTTTGGAAATCCGGAAGTCACCACAGGTGGGAGAGCCCTGAAATTCTACGCTTCGATCCGTGTGGATATCCGCCGGATCGCTACGTTGAAGGATGGAGACAGGGTTACCGGAAGCCGAACCAGGGTCAAGGTCGTGAAAAACAAGCTTGCTGCCCCGTTTCAGGAATGCGAGTTTGACATCGATTATGGCGTGGGAATTTCTCACACGGGTGAGCTGATCGATCTGGGAGTCCAGCACGGCATCGTGGAAAAATCGGGATCGTGGTTCTCGTACGGCCAGACCCGGCTGGGTCAGGGTCGGGAAAATGTGAAGAGTTTTCTCCAGGAAACCCCCGAAATCGCAAATGAGATCGAGGGAAAGATCCGGGAAAAGCTGGGAATCGCCGGCTGAGATTTCGTGAGGGTCCCGTTCCTCGTTCTGGTTTCGTTTCTTTCGGTTTCATTTCTTCAGGCGGGGATTGATGCTCCCCGGGGTGCGATCGCGGGGTATCCCGTTTCGATCACGGTATCGGGAATCGATGAAGGATTAACCGCCGTTACGCTGGACGGGATCGTTCTTGAGCCTGTTCAGACCCGGGAGGGTGTGGCAACCTTCTCTCTTGAGAATCTTGACTCAGGCCGCCATGTCCTCACAGCCGGAATGGAGGAGGCCTCCATCCTTGTCATGCCCTCCTGGTTCGCCATTTTGCCACCCCTGCTGGCCATTATCCTGGCACTGGTTTTCAAAGAGGTTCTGATTGCCCTCACCCTGGGTGTCTTTTCCGGGGCTCTGCTTCTGGTCGGGTTCAATCCCTTTTCTGCGGCGGCCATGATGGCGGATCGATACATCCGCGGTGGCCTTGCCGAACCGGACCATGCCGCCATCGTCATCTTTTCCATGATGCTCGGCGGAATGGTCGGTATCATTTCCCGAAGCGGGGGATCGGCCGGAATTGTGGCCTTCCTCCTCCGGTATGCCCGGGGGAGGAGGAGCGCCCAGGTCGTTACATGGCTCATGGGTTTCTTTATCTTCTTCGATGACTATGCCAATACCCTGATTGTCGGTCACACGATGAGGCCTCTTACGGACCGGCTCAAAGTCTCAAGGGAAAAGCTTGCCTACATTGTCGATTCCACGGCGGCGCCCGTGGCTTCCCTTGCTGTGATTTCCACTTGGATCGGATATGAAGTGTCTCTCATTGCGGATGGCTTTACGGCTTCGGGAATCGATCAGAATGCCTATCTATTTTTTATTGAGTCCATTCCGTATCGCTTTTACCCGCTCCTGGCTCTCCTGATGGGGATTCTTGTGGCGGCGTCGGGAAGGGATTTTGGTCCCATGCTCAAGGCGGAGAGGAGAGCGGAGGAGGAAGGCCTTGTCCTGCGACCGGGAGCCGAACCTCTCTCGGACCTGGAGACGGAGGAGGAAAACCCTGCTCACTGGCTCCTTGCCGTCATTCCGATTCTCGTTGTAATCCTCTTTACCTTTGGAGGCCTCTACGCCAACGGGCTAAAGCACCTGGCCCCCGGGGATTCTACCTCCCTTCGGTCGGTCATCATGGCTGCGGACAGTTTCCAGGTTCTGCTCTATGCCTCTCTTCTGGGGCTGATCACCGCGTTCCTGCTCTCCGTTTCCACAAAGAGGCTCACGGTTGTCAAAACCGTTCAGGCAACCATGGAAGGATTTAAGGCCATGCTTCTGGCGATGGTCGTGCTGGTCCTTGCATGGGGAATCAATGCCGTATGTCAGGATCTTCACACGGCGGAAGTGATCGTGGGGTTTACCCGAAACTTCCTCCTCCCTTCCCTGGTGCCCACAGTCATCTTCCTTTCTGCTTCAGCGATTTCCTTTGCCACAGGGACTTCCTGGGGAACGATGGCCATCCTGATGCCCATTGCCATTCCTCTATCCAACGCATCAGGGTCCAATGCCCTTCTCCTTGCTGGCGTAGGTTCGGTTCTTGCAGGCTCCATTTTTGGAGACCACTGTTCTCCGATCTCCGATACCACAATCATGTCCTCCATGGCGTCCGGTTCAGACCATGTCGACCACGTTCGAACACAGCTTCCCTATGCCCTGGCGGCCGGGTTTGTGGGGATCCTTACAGGGACCCTGCCCGTCGGTCTCGGGATGCCCGTGGGATTTTCTCTCCTTCTTGGAACAGGAGCCATGGTCGCCATCGTATTCCTGGCGGGGAAAAGAGTCGTCCGTTCTTGATTGACATCCGGAGGCACCTGGCATAAGATGATTTCCCCCTCTCAGGGGAAAGGAGGCGGATGACGATGGTCATCACACAGAAAAAACTTGCCATTCTTGTCGGGGGAGGTCCTGCCCCGGGCATCAACTCCGTGATCGGAGCCGCCACCATCCGCTCGATTCTGGAAGGTGCCGAAGTCCTTGGAATTCGGGATGGTTTCAAATGGATCATGCGGGGTGATATCTCTCATGTTCACTCGCTTTCCATTGAGGATGTGAGCCGGATCCATTTTCGTGGCGGTTCCTTTATCGGCATCTCCCGCGATAACCCGACGAAAGATCCAAAACATCTGGAAGTTGCCGTGACGTCTCTTCTGCGTCTCAATGTGGATAAGCTGATTACGATCGGGGGGGACGACACCGCCTTCAGTGCCATGAAACTGGAGGAGATCTCCAACGGGCGGATCCGGGTGGTCCACGTTCCCAAGACCATCGACAACGATCTCGATCTGCCCCAGGGATACAGTACCTTCGGTTACCAGACCGCCCGCCACATCGGTGTGGAGATCATCAAGAACCTCATGGTGGATGCCCACACAACCTCCCGCTGGTATTTTGTCGTTTCCATGGGACGGAAGGCCGGCCATCTGGCGCTGGGTATTGGAAAGGCGGCTGGGTCGACGGTTACGGTGATCCCTGAAGAATTTCCCGAAGAAAAGATCCGGATTGGCCATATCGTCGACATCCTTGTCGGGTCGATTATCAAGCGGCTTTCCTATGGCCGTCCGGATGGCGTGGCCATTCTGGCGGAGGGTCTCGTGGAGCATATGGACGAGAGAGACCTGGAGGTCCTTCTGAATGTGGAGCGGGATGCCCACGATCACATCCGTCTCGCGGAGGTCAACTTTGGAGAGATTCTGAAGATGCGGGTTCAGGAGCGATTAGCGGAATTCGGGATTAAGGCCACGATCATCGCTAAGAATATCGGATATGAACTGCGCTGTGCCGACCCGATCCCCTTTGACATGGCCTATACACGTGACCTGGGATACTGCGCGGCGAACTACATCCTCAATGACGGAAACGCCGCCGTTGTTTCCATTCAGGGGGGTAATTTCATTCCCCTGAAATTCAAGGACATCGTCAGCCCCGAGACGGGCAGGATGAAGGTCCGTATGGTCAATGTTAACTCCGAGTACTACACGATCGGGCGGCTCTACATGCTGCGGCTCACCCGGGATGACTTTGACGATCCTCACCAGCTCGCCAAGCTGGCCGCCACGGCCAAGATGACGCTGGAAGACTTCCGGAAGCAGTTCTATTACCTGATCGAGAACGACAACCTCTACCGGGTTCCCCGGGATGTCGACCATGTCCCCGAGCAGGGGACCGGGGTGGAAATCGGCTGATTCGAGAGAAAGAGAAAAAATAACGCCCTCCACTACTCATGGAGGGCGTTATTATTTTCGGTAAGAGAATTCGATCAGTTCGGAGCCTTCAGCGGAAGGGGCTGGCCGTCTTTGACCAGCTGTACGGCTTTTGCGAACAGTTCGTGAAACCGCTTATGGGTTGTGGTCGTGAAGACATCGGTTTTCAGACGACGCTTGGTTACAAAGGTCACCTTCGTTGAGGTTTTGTCCACCTTCTCAACCCAGACACCCATCACGGCTCCATACGAGACCAGGTTCATCCCGGTGGACGTCAGCATGTATCCTTCACTCTTGTGCTCTTCAATGGCGTCGGAGCCTTCCCAGCGGAGAACCTTCAGGGAAATCTCCCAGGCCTGATCCACGGTCACCGGGTAAATTTCACTTTCACCCTTGCCTTCGGCTTTGGCTTTTTCTACGTCACTGAGGTTGGAGCAGGAAACGAGAGCGATGAGAGCCAGAATCGCAACCAGACCAGTGGTAAATCTGCGCATCGCGTACCTCCAGAGATTAGATTGATGTCTCTAATAATACAAGAATTGAGGAAAATATTCCTCACAGGGCGGTTGCCATCATTCGGCAAATTCCTCATAGGACGTGAGTTTGAAATTAAAGAAAGCAATTCTGCGTTTTTATATATGTAGGACTGCTAAGTAAAAGAGGTGAATGCCATGGCCATGAAAATTACCGACGACTGCCTCGCCTGTGGGGCCTGTCTCCCCGAGTGTCCCGTGGACGCGATTTCTGAGGGGGATCCGATCTACCTCATTGACCCGGCCATCTGTGTCGAATGTAAAGGGTATGCCGCGGCGCCCAGGTGCGTGGATGCCTGTCCCACGGATGCCATCATTAAGGCAGAGGAAGCCTGAAAGGTATCCACGGGAAGGGAATCAGCGGATTTCCCTGCCAAACGGAACAAGGGCAAGGTGGGCAAGCTTCAGGTGCTGGATGGCGAATGGGATTCCGATAATCGTAACGGCACAGAGGAGGGCGAACATGAGGTGGGTCACGACGATCCAGAAACCACCCAGAAAAATCCACAGCAGGTTCATGATCAGACCAAGACATCCGCTGACCCGTTCCTTCTGAACGACATCCCGTCCGAAGGGCCAGAGGGCCAGAATTCCCATCTTCCAGCACTGGATCCCGAAGGGAATTCCGATGATGGTCAGGCAGAGAAGAAAGCCGCCAAGCATATATTCCAGAAAGATAATAAATCCCCCGAGGATCAGCCAGAGAATGTTTCCAATCAGACTCATGTTTTTACCTCCTGTCGTCTATACGCACAGGGCGAAATCTTGTTCCCCGATTTCAGGTTCTCCGAATAGGCTACAATAGATTTGCCATCCCAATTCCGGAGGTTCCCATGTCTCGCTATCCCGTTTTCCTGATTTCAATGGTTGTTACCCTCGGTCTCTTTGCTGCCCCGACCTTTGACGAGCACTTTCTGGATGAAACGATGCGGATTGACTATTTCCACATCGGGGACAGCCAGGAGGAAATTGTCACCGTGGACCGGATCTATCGTCAGGGAACGTGGGCGGGAAGTGTGACTCAGCTGGAAGACACGTTTGACAATGGGCGTTACTACGTAAAGGTGTACGATGAAGCCGGAACGACTCTCCTCTATTCACGGGGTTTTGACAGCTATTTCGGTGAGTACCAGACGACGGAAGAGGCCGGAAAGGGAATCAAGCGAACCTACCACGAATCGGCTCTCATCCCCTTTCCCCGACACAAAGTACTCGTTACACTTGAATCGAGGGAGACAAAAACCAAGATTCTCCACCGGATCTTTCAATCCGTCATCGACCCGGACGCCTACACTGTCAATCGGGATCCCCTCCTCGACGGTGTGACGGTTTTTCCCGTCCATGTCAGCGGGGATCCCCACGTAAAAGTCGACATTGCCGTCGTCGCGGAAGGGTACACAGCGGGAGAAGCGGCCAAAGTGAAAAAGGACCTCGATCGATTCCGTGAAACCCTTTTCTCCATGGAACCCTACAAGAGCCAGACGAAGGACTTCAATATTCTCGGGGTCTTTTTCCCGTCCGCCCAGAGCGGGTGTGACGAACCAAGCTATGGCTCCTACCGGGCTACCGCTGTTGGCACGACGTTCGATTCCCTCGGTTCGGAACGGTACCTCCTTACCGAAGATAATAGAGCACTGAGAGACATTGCCGCCCACGTACCCTACGATACGCTCTTCATCATGGTTAATTCCGACCGGTACGGCGGCGGAGGCATCTATAACTTCTACTGCACCTTTACTTCGGACAACCAGTGGTTCCCGTATCTCCTTCTTCATGAATTTGGCCATTCCTTTTCCGGTCTCGCCGATGAGTATTACACTTCGTCCACCGCCTACAACGAGTTCTACCCGAAGGGGGTGGAGCCGACGGAGCCCAACATTACGGCACTGCTGGATCCGGCCCATGTGAAATGGAGCCATCTTGTCAAGCCCGGGACGCCAATCCCCACGCCCTGGGAAAAAACGGAGTTTGACGCGATGGATACGGCCTACCAGAAAATACGGCAGGAAATTAATGAAACCCTGGCCCGTATGAAACGGGAAGGCGCACCTGAGGGAGAGATTCAGGCCGTAAAAGAAAAATCGGAACGGCTCTCCAGGGAAAACGCCGAAAAAGCTGATCAATTCCTTGCCTCCAGCAAGTACGTGGGAGTGGTGGGCGCCTATGAGGGGGCAGGTTACAGCTCCGAGGGTCTCTATCGATCCGAAATCGATTGCCTGATGTTCACAAAGGGGGCCAAGCCTTTCTGTGCTGCCTGTGAAGAAGCAGTCCGCCGGGTTATTGCCCACTACACAAAGTAGATGAAGTACATCGGAGCCCATGTTTCAGCTGCGGGAGGTGTGCAGAATGCTCCTCTCAACGCCCACGCCATTGGGGCCAGGGCCTTTGCACTTTTCACAAAGAATCAGCGGCAATGGACGGCAAAGCCCCTGACCGATGACGAAATCGAATCCTTCCGGAATCACTGCCGTGAACTCGGGTATACGGCGGAGCATATTCTTCCCCACGACAGCTATCTGATCAATCTGGGAAATCCCGATCCAGATGGATTGAAACAATCCAGAGATGCATTCCTGGATGAGATGAAACGCTGCGAGCTGCTGGGCCTCACGATGCTGAACTTTCATCCAGGCAGCCACAAGAATGAGATCTCGGAAGAGCAGTGCATGTCAACGATTGCCGAATCGATCAACGGGGCTCTGGAAAAGACCCGGGGCGTAACCGCCGTTCTTGAAGGAACGGCAGGTCAGGGAGGGTACATCGGATACCGGTTTGAGCACCTGGCGGAGATCATCGAGCAGGTGGAGGATAAGAGCCGCGTCGGTGTGTGCCTCGATACCTGCCATCTCTTCGGGGCGGGATACGACCTGCGAACGCCTGAAGCCTATCGGACCACGATGGAGGCCTTTGATCGGATCGTAGGATTACCCTACCTGCGCGGTATGCACCTGAACGATTCCAAAGTGGAACTGGGAAGCCGAAAGGATCGCCACCACAGCCTGGGAGAGGGGCTGTTGGGGTGGGAAACCTTCCGTCTTGTCGTCAATGATCCCAGGCTCGACGGGATCCCTCTGATTCTGGAAACGATTGACGATTCCCTGTGGAAGAAAGAGATCGCGGCCCTCTATGGCATGATTGAAAATCGTGATTGATGTTGCTGTGTCGTGGATCGATAACCTGGAGGCCAACTTTTCGTATAATCATCGAAGAATCCAATCGATTTTGGAGGTTCGCGCCATGAAACGGTATCTACCCATGTTATTCCTGATCCTGATGGTGATGGCAGGCATCACCACCCCCCTTCTCCTGGCCGGGGATTCGGGGAAGGATATCGTGATCGGCAAAGCCTATACGATTTCCTCGAAAATACTCAATGAAGAGAGAACGATCCTGGTTTATACACCTTTCGGGTATGAAAACCCTGAGGTGCGCCTTCCCGTGCTCTACCTCCTGGATGGAGAGGCCCATTTCCATCACATTTCCGGCCTGGTCCAGTTTTTCACCAAGAATGGCCTGATTTCTCCCATGATCGTCGTGGCCATCTCCAATACCGACCGGAAGCGGGATTTTACGCCCACCCGTGTGGAAAAGCTTCCCACCGGAGGCGGAGCCGATCAATTCCTGGATTTTATGGAAAAGGAACTCTTTCCCATGGTGGAGTCGAAATTCAGGACCCAACCCTATCGAATCCTGGTGGGCCATTCCCTCGGAGGTCTCTTCGCCGTTCACGCCTTCCTGAGCCGCCCGAACCTCTTTCAGGCCACCTTTGCCATCAGTCCGTGGCTTGTTTACGATGTCCAGTCCACCATGAATGACCTGAAGGTCTTTGTAAAGAAGAAATCCCCGGGAGAGAGCTTTCTCTATATTTCTACAGGTAATGAGGAACCGGAAGTGGTTCAGAGCGTCAAATCCTTTATCCAGGCGCTGGAAGAAGCAAAAGTTCCAGATCTTGTAGACGTTTCAGAATTTTTTGAAAATGAAAACCATGGTAGTGTCGTGCACCAGAGTGTCTATAACGGCCTTCGTCACTTATACAAGAAATGGCCCATAACCTCTGATCTGGTCAACCTGGGTGTGGAAGGGATCGAAAAAAAGTTTCAAGAACTCTCTAAAGAATTCGGGTATGAAATTCCCATTCCGGAAGGTGTTCTCAATCTGATGGGATATTACCTCCTGGAAATGGACCGGATCGAGGACGCTGTCTCAACCTTTAAGCGAAATGTGGAGCTTTACCCCGAATCCGCCAACGTCTACGACAGCCTCGGGGAAGGGCTGGAAGCCCTGGAACAGCTTGAAATGGCGAAAAAGAACTATATGGAAGCCATTGAACGGGCCAAAAAACTGAAGGATCCCAACCTGCCCATCTTTCGGGAGCACCTTGAACGGGTGCGCCAGAAGCTTGAGAGTGAAATATCTATGGGGGAAAAGAAAATTCTGAAACCCGGGTCCCCTTCGAGCCACCCCATCTATTAACCGGGATAGTAAGCAATTTTCAGGAACGGCTCTTTCGATACACCTCAAAGGTAATGGCTGCGGCATGGCCGTCGGGGTCGACAATCTGTGCCTCGTGAACCCCATCTTCAAGCGAAGCGGCCAGGCTGTGATCTCCCTTCGTCACGCCGGCAAAGCGTTCATCGATGAACCAGTACATGGGTGAGTTCGTGTCCAGGTGGGCTGCACGCAGAACCACCTGCTGAGTTACGCCGTCATAGTCTCGCGGGATCCAGATCCGGCTTCCCGCCAGGGGATAAATGAATTGAAGCGTCTCCTCCCCGGAGAGAGTGGGGCAGGTCCTTTCATGAACAGGCGGCTTGTCCGTGTTGACGCCGGCCATCCGCAGGTAGGCCGAGATCTTTGGCGGAAAGATAAGGCGGGATTCGTGGCGAACCGATTCACTTTGCCAGCACATACTGCACACTTCTTTTCCCGTATGGGAATCCACGACAAAATCTCGATGATAGGGGCAGGGGCGAACCGAGGGGCTTGATCGGGGAGCCAGCACACGGCGGGTTGATGGACAGAACGGGGATGGACGGAACCCCGTATCAGCGCACACTTCAATCGTTGTAAGGTCATGGGAAGGTTCAGGAAACCAGCCCGATTTCCCGGGAAGCCGGTGATAGATCTGAAAGAGCAGAGGGCCGGCTGTCCTGGAGCCGATCAGATTGGCATTGCCCTCCCCGGTAAAATTCCCGGCCCAGACCCCGATCGTCCAGTCAGGACTGACGGCAAGAGCCCAGGCATCCCTCTGATGAAAAGAAGTTCCCGTCTTCCAGGCCAGGGGATGGGCATCATTCATGAGGACAGGAGCATACTCCCACCCGGGCCGCCGAACGTCTCGAAGGATATCCAGAACGAGATAGGAGGCCCCGGGTGAGATCATCCTGTGCTCGGCGGGAACAGGATCCCCTTCGACGACCGTGATTCCTGAAAAGAGACCGCCCCGGCCCAGTCCCCGGTACAGGGCCACGAGATCCCAGAGGCTTGTCTCCCCTCCGCCAACGACGAGCGTGAGGCCATAGGCCGATGGAGGACGCCACAGCGTGGTCATCCCCGCCTCGGCAAGAAAGTCATGGAAGGGAAGTACGCCATATTGGCGCAGGCTAAAGACGGCAGGAACGTTGAGAGAACGGGTGAGAGCCTCACGGACCGTAACGCTTCCGGAGTAGGTGTGTCCCGCGTTGGCGGGCTCAAATCGTCCGAAGCGCATGGGAACATCGGGAAGAAGGGAATCGGGAAGAAGATCACCCTTTTGAATCGACAGAGCGTAAAGAAAAGGTTTGAGAATCGACCCGGAGGACCGGGGAGCCTGGACACCGTCCACCTGTCCCTGGTGGGTGTGGTCATAAAAGGAGTTTGACCCGACATAGGCCCGGACCCTACCTGTTTGGGTCTCCGCTACCAGGAGGGAAAGATTGTGAATCCCCAGATCGGAGAGCTGCTGGCTCCATCGAAGAGCCTCGGATTCCGCCATACGCTGCAGGTCGGGATCAATTGTCGTTTGAATGGTTTCTCCCGGATGGGTTCCCCTCAGTCGAATCGCCAGGTGAGGGGCCAGGGAGGGCATGGCATAGGGGTGAGAAGGAAGCCTTTCCCGGAGGGCCGCATGGTACGTCGAATCATTCAGTATCCCCCGTGAAAGAAGCTTCTTGAGGAGAGTATCCCTTCGCTGAAGAAGGAGATCCCGGCCTTCCGTCATATTTACCGTAGACGGGGAACGGGGCAGGACGACAAGCGCACAGGTTTCCGCCCAGGTCAGATCGTCTGCGTCCTTGCCAAAGAATCGAAATGCCGCGGCACGGATTCCTTCCAGGTTGCCTCCAAAAGGGGCACGATTCAGATAGTGACGGAGAATGTCCTCCTTGGAACTGCGGAGCTCAAGACGGTAGGCCGAAAAGGCCTCCACTATTTTCGACAGGATCGTTCTTGGCCTCGGGTTGTCAATCCGAATCACCTGCATGGTAAGGGTTGATGCCCCGCTTACGATGGCGCCTGTCTGAAAGTTTTGCACGATGGCCCGAACAACGGCAATCGGATCGATGCCGTGGTGGGAGAAAAACCGCTGGTCTTCCGAGGCCACAAGGGCCGAGACCACCTTTTCGGGAAGGGGTCCGGAATCCAGTGGTAGACGCCAGTAGTCGTCTTCGGAAAGGAAGACCTTTAACACCTTCCCGTTTCGATCGAGAACTACCGTGCCGAAGGGAACCTCGCCCAGCCGGACAGGCCAGGTGACCATGGTCAGGATGGAGGCCAGGACGAGACATAGCAAAAGACGCTTCAACGGACGACCACCTCCGGGTTGGGGATCCGGGCATAGAAGCCGTGATCATACATCGTCTCCGCGTAGGTGGGAGGGAAAGTGAAGGTTCCTTTCGTAACCGTGGAGAGCCGGACGAGGAAGTGATAAGTTCGGGTACCGTGAGTCCGATCCATGAACCAGGACACCCGGTCGTCCCGGATGTCCATGTAGGAAAGATCGGTGTTCCCGGGAAAGGCCTCGGCCCAGGCCGGGGCCGCTTCACCGGTCAGACGGGTATTGGAGATCTCCCATCCCGAGGGAAAGATCTGGGTCACCGCCACGTAATCGAGATCCGCCTGAGGTTTCAGGATGATATGTGCGTAAAAGGTGACACCCTGGGAAAGGGCTGCTGGATCGATCTTTTGTCCGTCCTCTGATAGGAATTCCCGTTCCAGGACCATGCCGCGGGATTCTGCAGGTAGATCGGATTTTTCCGGAATCCCCTGATAGACAACCTCAACAAAGAGTGAGTTTTCACACTGTGACTTCACACGGAGAGTCTGTCCGATTCGATCCGTTGCCGGAAGGGTCAGGACGTAGTGGTCGGAAGAGAAGCCGATCCGGGTATCATCCTCGAAGAGTACCTGCCCCCGCATCTCCCGGGTCCCGGGTTTATGATCCGCAATATATTTTCCCATTCCCATCAGCCCCCAGGAGAGGCCATGGGTCGAGAGCCAGGAGGAAGCCTTGAGTTCCTGGTTGATCAGATCGTACAGCTCACTTGCCTTTGCTTCCTCATGGAAGAGGACTACCATCGTGAGAAGGAGGCCCTGATCTCCGACGGCGGAACCAAAACAGCTTCTCCAGGTGGTTTTATCCCTGTCGATGGCCAGGGTGAGGCTCTTCCTCAGGTCTTCCGCGATTTCCCGTGCGCCCGAAAGCTGGTAGGCTCCGGCCAGCATCCAGCGGTCTTGATTGGAAAGCTCCTTCCAGTGATTTTCCCGGATCAGGTTCAAAGCGGACAGGTTGGGCTGACCCGCCAGGGCGAGGATGTATTGCCGGTATACATTGATTCTCCAGGAATCCCCGACGGTGGGATTCAGGCCGGTCTCATGGGTCAGCCAGGTGTCCAGCATCGAGGGTACGGGATACCCGAGACGACGGGCTTCCACAAGGAAGTGGCCCGCGTAGAGGTTGCTCCACATGGAGGCGGAAGAACGCTCTCCCGGCCAGTAGGAGAACGATCCTTCAGGAAGCATGAATCGGGAAAGGCGATGAATGCCGGCGTTGATCCGGTCATCGATCGTCCGCTCGAGCCACATCTTATCCTTCACATCGGGGGCTGCCGAAAGGATATCCTTCAGGTAAAGCTGGGGAAAGACCGTGGATACCGTCTGTTCGATGCATCCGTACGGATAAGCAATCAGCCAGGAGAGATGCCGGCCGATATAGGCGGGTTTGGACGACCAGATTTTTACCTGGGCACTTCGTGTTCCCGCAAGGCCCATTTGAGGAATCGCAATTTCCACTGTTGCATTTGGTTCCAGGACAACTTCCCGGCTTTCGGTCACTGCGGGATGGACAGGCCGTACAGCGATCTCCACGGTTTCATGGACGGTGACACCGCCTCCCGTGGCAGTGACGGTGACCTTTGCCGGACCGACAGCGGAATCGACATTCATCAAGAAGGCAATATCCCCGTCCCCTGTTCTGGGGAGGTTGAGGGTCTTAGCCTTGCCTTCCTTCGGCTTCATCCCCTTCAGATCGGACAGGGAAACCTTGACCTCGCCGACACCATCCCGGGTCGCAAATACGGTTACCGGGAGGGTGAAGGATTCCCCCGGTCCCAGGACTCTGGGAAGGGTGGGCAGAATCACAAGGTCATCCTTGACCCGGATTGATTTTTCCGCAGATCCGTAAGCCCGCGACCTTGCACCCACGACCATGACCCGGACCTGTCCCATGTAGTTGGGAAGGTCGAAGGTGAGGGATGCTTTGCCCTCTCTGTCCAGCCGGACCGGTCCCTTGAAGAGAGATAGGGGAGGGAACCTTCGGACTTTGACGGGAATCGCCTGGCGGGCCTGCCCTTCGCTTAATCCGCCTCCGACCCGGAAGGTCTGAATCGTCGGTCCCCATGCGGCGCCGATCACCTTGTCAAAAATATCGAAGAACGAAATATCCAGGCCGAGCTTCCGGTAATAATACTCCCAGGGATCGGGTGTGGTGAAATTGGTCAGGGAAAGAAGTCCTTCGTCCACGACGGCGACGGTAACTACAGCGGATTTCCGATCTTCACTCTGGATCTCGACCTTCAGGGTGGTATTGGGCCGGATGACCTCAGGAGCCTTGATGTGAAGGTCGAACCGTGTGGACGGCTCTTCAACACGGAGGGGCATGACCCCATAGGTTCTCAGTGGACGGTCATTTACCGTCTGGGCATGAGGCTGGACGGCTTCCGCGAAGACGTAGACGTTGGGTACCATGTCCACCCGGATCGGCAGATCGACCGTGGTTTCGTCTGATTTCATATCTTTTCTCAGGGACGAAAGCCGCGTATCTCCCTTAACAACGCAGACATAGAGCGACCCTTCCGAGGGGGTCTGGAATTTTACATGGGCTGTATCACCGGGACGATAGAGTGATTGATCCGCTTCCATTTTCAGTGTCGTTCCGCCCCGCATGTTGGATGGATCGAAGGCCCAGGCTGAACCCCGCAGGAAAAATCCTGCGGCATGACCCCCCTGGGGATCCACAACCTCGAGCAGATATTCTCCCGGCTCCTCCAGTTTAACGGACACGGGAACCGGTTCGGTACCCGAAACGACATCAAAGGAGGAGGCCAGACGGGTGGACACATCGTCCTTGTATCGAAGGTGGTAATCGGCGGCGGAATCGTACTCCCACCACCAGTATCGTTCGTTGTAGTAGAGGTTTACCTTGAGCTTTTTTCCCTTGGCCAGCTTGCCGTCGGGATTGGCCAGAACCACGGATGTCGTAAGAAGTTCCCCGGTTTTGATCCAGTCAGCGGCCGGCTGATGAAGACCGACATAGGCGGGGTAGGGATTCAGCGTGACAGTCCGGGACTGGGACACCGGCCTGCCCCCCCTCTCCAGTACATCGGCACGGAAGGTCAGGGAGAGGGAAGAGGGAACATCCTCCAGGACTTCGGGAATACAGGTCACCTGCGCCCTGCCCTCCCCGTCCAGGGTTCCTTCTCCCAGGTCCTCCCGGGTAGGTGAAAAAGCCCGGCCTTCATGGGTAAAGGTGAAACCCCGGTAATCTTCAAGGTCGAATGGACGACTTCGGACCTCCGCACGGGCGGAATAGGAAAGCCCCGCTCCGGGAGCTCCAAAGAGGTAGTCGGCTCCAATCTGAACGGGAATGGGCTCCCCGGTCAGGGAGTAGGCGTCCTTGTCTGTGGTCAGCGTTACCTTGATTTTCGGCGGGGCCACGGTTTCGACCCGAAGGTTCTGCTGAGCCACCCTCGTGGTTCCGACCTTGAGATCGGCCCGCCAGAGCCCCGTTGGTGCATCGAGTCCTGTTTCCAGGTGAAAGACGTGAATTCCCTCCATCCCGGTTTTACTCGTCACTTCCTGAACCTTCTGCTGGATCGGGTTGGACAGGATGAGAGTAAGGGGGAGGTCAACGGGCACCTGATCGACACCTTCCCGCACCATGGCCGCCAGGTGGATCGTGTCCCCCGGACGGTAGACGCCGCGGTCCGTGTAGACAAAGGCTCGAAGTCCACCCGAGGTTGAGGTGCGCACACCCTCGATGGGAAAGTCATCCAGGGAGAGGCCATCGGAGGAGAATTTCAGGAGAACATTCTGCCCGTCTTTTTCTCCCACAAGGAGGTGCCCGGACGGCTTCATAACCGCTTCTCCCTTTGCGTCGGTCCGGGTGCGTTCCATGACCTGGTTCTGGTAGGAGTACATTGTGAGGGAAACGTCGGGTTCCGGTTTCCCCGTGAGAAGGTTGGTCGAATAGATAAGAAGAGATTGACGATCCCTGACAGCCATCAGGCCGATGTCGCTGACCAGGACCGGTTTTGTGACCCTGCCGTGCCGATAGTAATATCCACCCGAACAGGGATGCTCATAGTAATAGCGGTAGTCGTAGCGGTTACGGTCCCAGCCGGAACAGTCGTAATCGGTATCCTCCCGTGTAAAGGAGAGGGAGACAATAAAAGTTCCGCGCCCCAGCCCGGTAAAGAGGGGTTCCAGGTCGAGATCATGCTTTTGCCACGTATTCTTTTGATTCTGGATGTTGAGTTTTTTTGATACGACAACATCTCCCACACGGGAAAGTTCATAAAAAGATTCTGTCCGATCCTCCAGATCGTTGACCTGAAGAAACTGACCGATATTGTCCGGAAAGACCCGGTAAACCTCAAGCTGGAGCCGATTGAGGTTCATCGTCTTGAAACTCAGACGTTCCTTTGCGGAAGAGGTCAGGTAGACTCCCCTGGAAGTGAAGGCGACATCAGGCTTCATATCCTCAAACCGGATGAGCTTGGTTACGCCTTCAGTTGTGGATCCTCCCCAGATGTTGGCGATACCCGGCAGGATTTCCAGTGAGTAATCCTTTTCCCGTTCAAACGGGCCGGTAATGAGGATCATCGTTCCGCGGGCCGTGACCTTGAGGGGAAGATTCGGTGTCACCGAAATATAGGCGGTGTAATCGGCTGTCTCTTTAAGAGGTTCGGTGAAGTGGGCCTGGACTCCCATCTGACCCTCTTCCTCCAGGGTGGACCACGAGCGGACGGCCATGGCCTGAACCGGTTCAAGCGTAAAAGTTTTTTCTACGGTCTGAATCAATTCCAGTGGATCTCCGGGGACGATAACCTTAAGAGACTGGGATTTGTCGCCCCTTCTGATCTCCGCCGTTTTTCCGCGATAGACCGGTCTGGTTCCCTCCTGTTTCCAATCACAGGATGGCTGGACGGATGCTTTCAATACATCAAGGGGAACAGGATGGACAAAGGTAAGGGTCAGATTTAACGTCACCCGGGTGGGATCGCCCGGTTTTACCGGAAGAAACGAGACTTCCTGAGCCACGAGTTCATTTCCGGGAGTCGTAAAGGAAAAGGAAAAGGGAGCCATCCGGGAGAGAGAGCTGGACACCCTGGAGAGGTTGAGTGTGGCATGATAGGTAGTTTTTGGCTTCAGAGGTTCGTAGGGTTCGCAGATGATCGTCCGGGTGTCCATCCAGGAAATGGCTCCGCGAATTGCCGGATCAAAGGCGAACAGATCGGAAGAGGCGGCCGTTCCACCGGTGATCCCGGGAAGAGGTTGAACAAACCGTACAGCAATCCGGGAAGTGAGAGAGAGGTTTCCGGATGTAGCCTCTTCAATAACGCCTTTCCATCGCCGTCCCACATCCTGACCGGAGAGTGGGAGAGAGGGATCCGTCAGGGTGGTCTCACCTGCAGGACCGCAGCCCAGGATCGACAGCATACAGACCAGGATGGAAGCAGTGAATAGCGATCTCATGGTTTACCCCCGAACTTGGTATCGTTACAACAACTCTCCCTGATCTTCCGGGAAAGGAATAGCTCTGAATCGATGGCTACCTTCACATGGTTGGAATATGGTGTTGTCATGGTCGCACTCTCCCCGGTATCTTCACTTCCATGATGCATCAGGTTCATCACGGGACGATGAAGCCTGTGTGAACGGATTGTGCGGCCGGGAGCCGGGTACCCTCCGGATCCGGTACTGCGACAGTCTACAGCCGGCCGTTCACCTCATGGGAATATAATAAGAAACGACAGGGTACCTGAACCCATCGAAATCATAGCACATCAGAAACCTCACCCTGTTCAGGCCGTATAGTCCCAGGGAGGTACATCATGAAACACCTCATCCAGGTCCGAATCACCGGAAACCGAGTTCCGATAGCCCTTGCCGTCCTGCTGTTTCTTTCCGGCTGTTCCTCCCTTCAGGTTGAATCGGTACGGGAATCCCTGGACACGGGGGGGAAACTGAGTCACGTCCTCGTGGATGCTTCCTTTCCTTCCCTGAAGGATAGAGTTTCTGCGGAACAGGCCCTTCTACGGGAAATGAGAGAGGAAAGTCTGGAAGCAACATCGCTTACAACGTGGCTGAAGGAAGAGGCATTAACCCCGGAAAACTTTTCCCGGGTAATTGAGAATCAGGACATTGATGGAATTCTGGTGGTTTCTGAAGGAGAAATACGAACCATCCTGGATGCCCATCCCGATCTGGTGACAGAAGAGGATAGGGATAAGACCCTGCACGTGGCCATCTGTAATCCACTGGACTTTGACGGCCGGTACATGACTCCCCGCCCGGAAAAGTTTGAGGCGGAGGGGGGAAACGAGGTCGAGCTCGTCACTCTCTATTACCTTCTCCTGGATGCCCGAACCGGCCAGGTGGTGTGGAGGGCACGGGCCATTTCCCAGGGTAGACCGGATGGGCGCGGAGCTGTGGCCAGGGATCAGAGCCGGGGAATCATCAGAAAATTGAAAGAGGACGGAATTCTCAGCCGCTGATGAACGGGATGCAGGTGGTACACGATCCTTTAATGGTTTCTTTTCGGGTCGATTTCTCCCTGGATCGGGCGGCTTAAGACCTCATCGGCTTCATGGGATTTTATGGCGTCGAGCGATACGGGGGTCACGACATAGTGCGTGTACCCCTCTTCCGCGGCAACGACATGGATGAAATCGAGCAGTTCGTCCTTGGAGGAGAAAGGACCGAACTTGGGTTGAGAGGTAAAGCGGTCAGATTTCATTTCCCTGAGGTTGGAACCGCTGATACTGGCTTCGAGTATTTTTTTTCCGGAATTATCGATCGATGTATAGAGAAAGAGAGAGATCTTCCTTTCCTTCTTTTCCTTTTTTCTTCTTGGCATGGTGTCCTCCCGGGATGTGCTCACCCACAGGGTATACCATCCCCGGGTAGAATTCAATCGCCCCCGGAACGGACCGGATAGGAGAGGCGGGTGGTGAGGGTGAAGCGCAGGGCGAGACCGATGTCCCGGTCATCGATCCGGTTAAAGCGGAAGTCCCCCTTGAGGCGGACAAGGGGCGTGATCTCCCGCTCCAGGCCGACCCCGATTTCCGCGTACTTCCTGGATTGCCGGTACACATCGGGATTGTCACCCCAGGATGCATAGTTCCGATCCCCTTCGTAGGAGAGAAAGTCCTCTCCCTTCCACCAGGTCGCGAAGAAGGTCAGGTTCCGGAAGGGGGAAACCTCCAGGTTGGCCAGCAAACCCGAACCCTCCGGGGGGCGATCGGGGTAGGCGGGATCGATCGTGATCTTACTCCCAAGGTAATGAAACTGAAGGGAAGATGAGCCCACAACGGGAAGGGAACCGTGAAGTCGAAGGCCGAGGGCTCCCACATTGTTGTTGATCACGCGACCGACCCTCGTCAGTTCACCCCCCTGGTGCCACCAGTGCCACTGGAAGGATACGTCCAGAAAGGAGGCGAAAGTAAAGCGTGTCACGAGACCTGAATCGAAAACTTCACGCTGGTCGGGCGTACAGAGCTTCTGCCAGTCAATGAAGAAATGAACGTGATGCCGGGATGAGGCATGGGTCCAGGAGAGCCCCGACTCGACGGGACGGGTCAGTTCCAGGGTTGACACCTGGATGGGTTCCAGGTATCCGTGGCGCTTTTCCGGAACATAATTACCGAGGATGAACGTGGAATGGGACGTTTCCCAGGCAAAGGAAATATAGGGCCAGGTGTCCTCCATGAAATCATCGCTTCCGTGGCGTCGATTAGCCCAGAGTCCCAGGGTCAGTGCATGGGTTTCCGAGAGTTTGGCTTCCCCCAGGGCGGCCAGCCAGGCTCCAAAGATGGTTTCACCCTCCCGGTAGTCCCCTTCAAACTCGGTGTTGTCTCCATAGAGGGTCACGATTCCCTTCAGAGAATAGTCCTGGGCGGGGAGAAGGGATGGTGTCATCAGCATCATGAAAATAAGGGAAATCAGACAGGGGCGCATTCGGAAGGGCGGGTTCATGGGCCTATTATCTCAAATCGAACAAGAAAGGGTTTCCATAAAAAAATCCCCGCCCGAAGGCGGGGATAAGAATGATTCTGTATGCGGATTATTTCAGGCCGCGACGTACCAGGAGTGGATCGATGGAAGGTTCAGCGCCCCGAAACTTGACGTAGAGTTCCATGGGATCCTGTGTTCCCCCCTTCGAGAGGATGTATTTCCGGAACTTGGTTGCGGTTTCCCTGTCAAAGAGGCTGGTTTCCCTGAAAGCCTGGAAAGCATCGGCGTCCAGGACTTCGGCCCAGAGATAGCTGTAGTATCCAGCAGCATAGCCGCCGGCAAAGATGTGACTGTAATAGGGACTGCGGTATCGGACCACGATCTCGGGAATCAGGCCGATCTTATCCATTGACTGGTTTTCGAAATCGGTGGCCGAAAGTTCGGTTGATTCCGTCAGGGTATGCCAGTCCATGTCCAGGAAGGCCGCGGCGAGGAATTCCGTGGCGATGAATCCCTGGTTGAACTGGTTGGTTTTCTGAATCTTCTCGATCAGCTCATCGGGGATGGGCTCCCCGGTTTGGTAGTGCCGGGCGTAGGAGCGCAGGACTTCCGGCTCCAGGGCCCAGTTTTCCATGATCTGGGAAGGAAGCTCCACAAAGTCCGTGGCCACGTCGGTACCGGACAACCGTTCATAGGTGCAGTCGGAGAGAAGACCGTGGAGGGCATGTCCGAATTCGTGGAAGAGTGTGGTGACCTCTTCCAGCGTCAGAAGAGAGGGGCTTTCCGCCGTCGGTTTCGTGAAGTTCCCCACGTTATAGATGATGGGGGAGATGTTGGTTCCGTTTCGTTTGGACTGCTTCCGGAATGCGCTCATCCAGGCTCCGCCGCGTTTGCTGTCCCGCGGGAAGTAGTCGGTGAGCAGAATCCCGATATGGGATCCGTCAGCATCCTTCACCTCAAAGGTCTTAACATCGGGGTGGTAAACCGGGATGTCATGGCGCTCCTCGAAGGTGATCCCGTACAGCTTCGTAGCAGTATCGAAAACACCTTTGATAACGTTTTCCAGTTTGAAGTAAGGTTTCAGCTGTTCATCTTCTAGATCGTACTTGGCTTTTTTCAATTTTTCTGCATAGTACCACCAGTCCCACGGCTCCAGCTTGAAGGTTCCGCCTTCGTCCCGGATCATCTTCTGGAAGGTTGCGGCATCTTCTTTTGCCTTCGCCAGGGCGGGATCCCAGACCTTGTTCAGGAGGTCGTACACCTTCCGGGGTTCCTTGGCCATATTTTCATCCAGGATATAGTGGGCGTAGGTGGGAAAACCCAGCAGGTTGGCCTTTTCCACGCGGAGGTTTGCAATACGGGTCACAATGTCCTTGTTGTCAAACTCGTCATTGTGGTCCCCCTTTGTGATATAGGCATGAAACATCTTTTCCCTCAGGTCCCGGCGGTCGGAAAACTGGAGAAAGGGGATCAGGCTGGGTTTCTGGATCGTGAAGACCCACGTTCCTTCCTTTCCGCGGGCAGCGGCTTCTTCCGCGGCAGCCTTCACGACGGCGTCCGGCAGTCCGGACAGGTCGGATTCGTTATCGATGACCAGTTCAAAGGCGTTGGTTTCCTTCAGGACATTTTCTCCAAACTTTACAGAAAGGAGGGAAAGCTCCTTGTTGATTTCCCGGAGCCTGGCCTTCTTTCCTTCGTCCAGGTTGGCGCCGCCCCGGACAAAATCCTTGTAATACTTGTCAAGAAGCATGGCGTCCTCGGGAGAGAGGGCCAGGGTGGCCTTCCCATCATAGACAGCCTTGATTCGATGAAAAAGCTTATCGTTCAGAAGGATGTTGTCCGAGTGCTCGGAAAGCATGGGGGCAACGTCCTGGGCGATCTTCTGCATGGCCTCGTTCGTGTTGGCGGAATTCAGGTTAAAGAAGACGTTGGTAACCCGGGTCAGAAGATCCCCACTGTGCTCCATGGCAACCAGTGTGTTCTCAAACGTCGCCGGATCCGGGTTGGCCACAATGGCGTCGATGTTCTTGATCTGTTCCTCCATGCCCTTTTGTATCGCGGGCATGTAGTGCTCTTCTTTAATCTGTTCGAAAGGGGGCACACCGAACGGTGCGTCAAATTCGTTCATAAGGGGATTGGTCTCCCTGGTTGTACAGGATCCTGCAATGAGGGCGAGGATCAGGAGCGATAAGATCTTTTTCATGAAGAGTCTCCTTTTGCTCTGAGGAATTCGAGGGGAAGGCCAAGAGCCTGAGATTCTTGCCTCCCTCTCGCAGTTGTACGAAAAAAACAGGAATCGGGTTTCGTTGTTGTACTGTCATGAATGGGAATTGTATCAGGGTCATGGAGAAAGGGAGGATCAGTCTTTTACATCCAGGCCGACCCGCTTGAAAATTCGCAGGTATCGGGGATCGGTCCGTAGCGGGTCGAAGGCCGGTTCCAGATAGATCCAGGTCACGTAAAGATCCTTCTCGGAAAAGGACCGGTCAAGCCATTGGATGGCTTCATCCTTCTCTCCGAGAGCCGCATATAGAAGGGCGATCAGGGAGGGATAGGAAATTTCAGAAGAGTCATACTCTTTTATTAGGGTATCAAGAATGTCGTGCGCCTGTTTACGCTCTCCCATGGATGTGTAAATATATGCACGGATCGTATCTTTAAAGGCACTCCAGTAGGGTGTGTAATCTTTTTCGAGGCCGACTTCCGCAAGGGCTTCTTCGTACCGTTGCTGGTGCATAAGTACGAGACCCAGGGTCATGTGGGTGCCAATGAAGTTCGGATCCTGTTTGACAATCTCGCGGAACGCGCGCTCCGCCATCCCGTATTCCCGCCGATAGTGATACGCCTCGGCGAGCATGGAATGGATCACGGGGGAAAGGGGGTCCAGATCAAACGCCAGCCTGGCTTCCCTCAGAGCGCCATCCAATTTATTCGTGCTGATCAGGTGGGATGCGTACCATTGATGGAGGGTCGCGTACCCCGGCTTCAGCCGTGCCGCCTGCTCAAATTGCCGGGTGGCTTCATCCCAGTCCCAGTTCCAATCGGACTGGACCACACCCAGAGCTGCGTGGGCTTCGCCCAGAGTGGGATCGAGATCAAGAGCTTTCCTTGCGTACATCTCAGCTTTTGGATAGGCTTCGTCCCCGGACAGGCCACCAATGCTGGGAAGGACGACATAGGTTTCGGCCAGCCCCAGGTAGGGCAGGGCGTAGGTAGGATCTTCATCGAGGGCCTGTTCGAACAGATCCTGTGCCTGCAGGATGTCCTCTTCCGTTCTGAGATTCCAGTAATACCGTCCCTTCAGAAAGAGGTGGTAGGCCTGGGGGTTCAAGGTGGACGGTGCAAGGACCGGGAAATCCTCCTTGCTTTTCATGTGAATTTTCATGTTGCGGACCACGTTTCCCGCAATCGATTCCTGGATCGTAAAGACGTTATCCCTTTTCATCGTGAAGGTATCCGACCACACATGGAATCCATCGGACGCCTGAATAAGCTGGACAGAAATCTTCAGGGTGTCTTCTGCCTCCCGGACGCTCCCCTCCAGAATCATGGAAACACCCAGCTTGCGTCCAATCGTACGAATATCGATGTCACGATTCTTAAACACGAAAACGGAGGTACGGGCGCAGACTTTCAAACCCCGAACCCTTGTCAGTGCGTCGATCAGCTCCTCCGTCATTCCATCGGTGAAGTAGTCGTCGTCAGGATCAGGTGTGAAGTTTTCAAAGGGAAGAACTGCAATCGAGTCGGTCCACACGGAATGGTCGCGGGTCTCCGGGGGAGAGGGGGCAGGGGAGAAGAAAGAGGAACGTTTGCTGAACAGGAAGGCCAGGATGACAACTACGATCATGCCCGCAATGGCAAGGAGAACGATCCCCCGGTAGACTCTTCTTGCCTGTCTCCGGGAGACCGATGGTTCCATCCTGGTACCGGGTCCCGATCGCGATGGTTCCACAAGCCAGGGAAGGGTAATTGAATAGAGTTCGATGGGCGTCTCGATGTTTTTGAGTTTTTGAAGGCCCAGGGAGTCCATCGGGAGGTTAAGAATTTTTGTAATCTGATCGCGGACCTGCTTCGTGATCACTATGCCTGCCGGGGGAGCGAGGGGTTCGATGCGGGCCGCGACATTGACCGTGGTGCCGTGGAGATCGTCACCCTGGTAGATCACATCTCCCGCGTGGATCCCGATCCGCAATATGATCCTGTTTTCCAATTTCTCTTCACGATTTCGATCATGGAGTCGGGTCTGAATCGCCACCGCACACTCCACGGCGTCCACAGAACTCCCGAATTCAACCAGAAATCCGTCCCCCATGGTGCGGATTTCACGGCCCCGAAATTCATTCAGAGCGGATCTGACAATCGCACGATGCTCCTCCAGGAGCACCATGGACTTCGATTCATCCTTCTCGGTGAGAGAAGAATACCCTACCAGGTCGGTAAACATGATGGCGGCCAGTTTCCGTGAGGGTCTCATTTCCATCCGGATCTCCAGACCCGGGTGTTCCAGAAAGGCCAGGACGAAGGGAAATGGCGAATCATACTACTTGAGTCCCAGGGTCTCTCCCCGGGTCAGGCGTTCAACCGCTTCCGAGAGGCGTCGGCGCTTCGTCTCTTCTCGCACTGCCGATGTGATCCAGAGAATATAGGTGCGGCGATGGGAGGACGCGAGCCGGGTAAAGTGCTCCCATGCCGGCGGATGGGACTTCAGAGCATCGGCAATCCAGTCCGGTGTGGTAACCTCCCTTCGGCAAGGTTCAACGTGAGCCTGCGGTTCCGGTTTGTGAATCCAGGGCTCCACATGTCGCAGGCCGGCCTGTGTGAATCCCCCCTGATTCAGTACCCGCCGGGCCCTTCGGCGGTTGGTGGGGCTCCATTGACTCCCTTCTCTGCGAGGAGTGAATTTCCGCAGGTATCGATCATCATCCACCCTGCGGACAATTGAATCGATCCAGCCGAAGGCGAGGGCTTCTTCCACGGAATCTTCGTAGGAAATGGTCGGGTGATTCGTATGTTTTTTAAAGCAGACCAGCCAGATCTCCCTCTCGGAGGCATGGTGACGGGTCAACCAGGTTCTCCAGGATCCCCGATCGGGGCAATGAAGAGAGTTCTCGGGAAGGGACATCAACCCTTATTTTAACACGCTTTTTTCGCTGTTCCTCTGGACCGTGGAGGTCGGTTGGACATCCTCGCCCTTGACAGGGATGAATTTTTGCGCCATAGTGTATATGTGTGATATATACAGTATAAACGATACGAACAGAAAATACGGTTGACCGTCGGGAGAAATCGATGAAGATCATTATCGCCAATGCCTCGCCCGATCCCATCTACGAGCAGATCGCCCGCCAGATCAAAAGCCAGATCATCTCCGGTGAGCTCGAAGAGGGCGAACCTCTCCCCTCCATTCGGAAGCTGGCCCGGGAGCTTCAAATCAGCGTGATCACGACCAAGCGGGCCTATGAGGAGCTGGAGAGAGAAGGCTTCATCGACACGGTGGGAGGAAAGGGAACCTTCGTGGCCTCCCAGAATCGTGAGTTTCTGAGAGAGAAAAAGATGAAGCTCGTGGAGGAGAAGCTGGCTGAAGCGGTGGGTGAGGCTCGCGTGTTGGGAATCGAACTTCCCGATCTCGTGGAGATGCTGGAACTCCTTTACGGGGAGGAGGAATAATGGAATTTGCACTTGAAGTGAACGGGCTGCGGAAAAAGTACGGAACGTTTTCATTGAAAAATGTCACCTTCGCCCTTCCCAGAGGATACATCATGGGGCTGATCGGACCGAACGGCGCGGGAAAGACAACGATCATCAAACTCATCATGAACCTGATCCGCCGGGAGGGCGGGGATATCCGTCTCTTTGGTATGGATACTGTGGAGCGCGAGGCCGAGATCAAAGCCCGGATCGGTTTTGTCTACGATGTCCCTGCCTTTTACCAGGATATCACCCTCCGTGAGATTTCCCTTGCCATCGCTCCTTTCTACGTGAAGTGGGACGATGCGCTCTTTTGTAACCTTGTTGAGCGTTTTGAACTTCCCCTTGCGAAGAAGTTCAAGAAGCTTTCCCAGGGCATGAAGACAAAGTTTGCTTTGACCCTGGCTCTTTCCCACGACGCGGATCTGATTCTTATGGACGAGCCCACGACGGGTCTCGATCCGGTTTTCCGAAGGGATCTTCTCGGTCAACTCAGGTCCATCATGGAAGACGAAGGGAAGTCCATTCTCTTCTCGACCCATATCACCCGGGATCTGGAAAGAATCGCCGACTACATCACCCTGATTCAGGATGGTGCCGTACTCTTCTCCTCTCCGACGGATGACATTCTGAGTCACTGGGCTGTGGTGAAGGGATCGGAGGAACTTCTTCCTGTGGACCGTATTTCTTCCATTGAAGGTGTGCGAAGAGGAACCTATGGCACGGAAATGCTGATTTCCGACGTGGAGGCGGAACGAGGCCACTTACCCGAAGGTGTCGTGATCGAACGTGCCTCGCTGGAGGAAATTATGGTCTTCAAGAAGGGAGAACAGCGCCATGCTTCGTAAGATCCTGCTCTATGAATATCGCATGAACCGGACAAATCTGTTTATTAATGGAGGGCTTTATCTCTTCTATTTCGCAGGGCTATCCTTTTTTGACATGTCGGCCACGCTCTATGTATCCATCTGCGGTCTCATGTCCACCATGCTCCCCGTTACATGCCTCACGAGAGAGGATAAGTTCGGGGCCGGCAGCCTCATCGTCAGCCTTCCGATCACGCGGCGCACCATCTGGAACCACAGGTATGCGGCCGCCTGGATCTCGGCGGGTATCATGATGACCCTGGCCCTGGCCATCGGATGGCTGAACCCATGGGCCCGCGTGGATCTGAGCGGCGCCCTGACTCTGCCGGGCATCCTCCTGGCCCTGGGTTCACTGGCTGCCTTCCTGGCTCTGCTGATGCCCTTTCTGGTCCGATACGGATTCAAGGGACTCTTCTTTTCCCTTATTGGGGCCCAGTTGGTCTCCGTTCTTCTCTTTCTCCTCACGATCATGCCGGGTACTCGACGATATGTGGGGGGAGGCGTGGATGGAATCGTTCACATGGCTCGATCCATGCGAGCCATGAGTGATGATCCCGCCTATCTTCTCTCCATGGGATTCATCATTCTCGGTCTGATCCTCGTCACCTATGTCATGTCCGGCTGGCTCTATGCCCGCAGGGAACTCTAAGGAGAATCTCAATGGAAAATGTGCTTGAAATTCAGAATCTCAGAAAGGAATATGAGGGATTTACCCTCAGCGATGTCTCCTTCTCCATCCCGAAGGGATATATCATGGGTCTTATCGGTCCCAACGGAGCGGGAAAGACAACGATCATCAAACTCATTCTGAACCTTATCCTTCGGGACGCCGGTGAAATTCAAATTTTTGGAAGGGACAATCGAGCCGACGAGATCTCGATCAAGGATCGCATCGGATTTGTCCATGATGCTCCCATATTCTACGACTACCTTTCGCTTCAGAAGATTGCTTCGATTATTCGTCCGTTTTATTCCCGATGGGATGATGAGATCTTTACTCGATTGAGTGGAGAATTTGAACTTTCCCTGAAAAAAAAGTTCAAGGACCTTTCGCGTGGGATGAAAATGAAGTTTGCCCTTGTCCTTGCCTTTTCCCATCATGCCGATTTCATTATCATGGATGAACCAACTTCGGGGCTCGATCCTGTCTTTCGGCGGGAACTTCTGGAGCGGCTTTCCGAGATGCTGCAGGATGAAGAGAAATCGATCCTCTTTTCCACTCACATCACCTCCGACCTGGAACGGATTGCGGATTACATTACCTTTATCAAAGATGGAAAGATTGTATTTTCCACCTCAAAGGATGAAATTCTGGATCAATGGGGGGTTGTCCGGGGGGGGAACGATCAGCTGAATCCTGAGGTTCAATCCCTTCTCCAGGGATGTCGGGTGGGTGAGTTCGGATTTGAGGGAATCACGTCCGATGCGGCATCCGCCCGACGTTTGCTCAACGATCGCGCCGTGGTTGAAAGGGCGACGCTGGATGACATCATGTTTTTTATTGTCAAAGGAAAGGACGGAGATCATGGGTGCCCCTGACACATTTCCCGATCCCCGTGTCGTGGGGAGGATGCCATGAACGCATGGAATCTTGTTCGGAAAGATCTGATTCTAATTCTGAATAGCCATGCAACCTGGTGGATCCTCGGCACCTACTGGATTATCCTGGCTGTGTTTAAGGCCCCCTTTCAGACAAAGGGACTTCCCGAAGTGGCCAATATCCTCGTGGCCTTCGTCGTGACGGCGGTTCTGGGTGCGATAGGAGAAGCGGCTGAGGTTCGGCATCGGACCGAGATTCTCTACCTGAGCCTTCCCATTCGGCGCAGAACGATGGTTCTGGGAGGAATCCTGTCCACCGTCATGGTAATCATACTGGGCGTGTTCTACACCTTCATCGCCACTGCCCTGATCGATCGTCTTGCTCCGTCCGGGCTTCTTGTGGGAGCCGGCGTGATGCGGTGGCAGGAAATGCTGTTTGTTTTCGCCATGGTCCTCTTTGCGGCCCTTTCCAGTGCCCCTCTCCATTACCGCTATGGTTCCCTTTCTCAGAAAAAGCTTCTCAACTTATTTGTCATCTCGACGGTTATGCTCATCTGCTTTGGCGCCATCCCCTGGTTGTTGGACCATCTCTTCGGTGTCACCCCCTCGCTGGCGGACTTCCGGACCTATGGGCCCTTCGCCCCTGCAGTTCTGGCCATCGAGGTTTTCGGACAGGGGAGAGCTCTCTTCATTATTTGTCTTGCCGGGCTGGCAATGGTGGGAGCTTCCCTTGCCCTTTCCATCCATTTCTTTGAAAGGAGAGACCTGTGATCTCCGCCCTTCTCCATAAAGACTTTGCCGTTTCCCGTGGTTTCCTGTGGATCATCCTGCCCTTCTACCTGCTCTATGCGGCGATCTTTTTCAAAGTTGCCGGGGTCTATCTTCTGGTCAACATGGCCTTCACGCTCTTTCTTTCCGTGGGAGTCATTCTGATCGATGATCGATACGATGCCGATCTCTATCTGCTCAGT
The DNA here is from genome assembly GCA_035593605.1 of Thermoanaerobaculia bacterium. Classification (NCBI taxonomy): domain Bacteria; kingdom Pseudomonadati; phylum Acidobacteriota; class Thermoanaerobaculia; species Thermoanaerobaculia bacterium. The sequence goes on from DAOSWS010000001.1 coordinate 187,730, forward strand.
CTTCCCGGAAAGCGGGACATGCTGGTCCGAGCCCGCTATCTCTCTTCCATCCTGGTAACGCTTGCGGGCCTTCTGACCTGCCTTCTCTATGGTCTTCTTCTCGACCTGATCATCGAAAAGGAGAAGATGAACTTTGATCCCGTTGCTTCGCTGGAGGGCATGGTGGCCTTTCTCGTGGTTCTTCTCCTCTTCCTGTCGATCTTCTATCCCCTCTATTTCCGGCTGGGTCCATGGAGGGCTCTGGCTGCCATGTCCACCCTTCTCATTATCCTTTTCGCTTCCGTGTCCGTCATTCTCTATCTTGGGGGATGGGTCGCGGGAAAGGCGGGATTTACTGTTCCTGCATATTTTTTCAAAGATCCTGCGATGGCTCTGGTCGTCTGGATCGCCCGGGGAATGGAGAAGCTCGGCGTACCCCTCTTCCTCGCCATCACGGGATTGTGCACCCTCGCCGTGGTCTGGATCTCCATCCATGTCTCGGTGCGATTGTATGAGAAGAGAGAATTTTAATGCGACGTATACGTAGAAAGAACAGGAAATCCCTGGAAGAATTCCGAAACAGAGGAAAGGATTATGGAATACTCAACATCCTGGCTTGAAACGACGCAGCGGGATTTTACCCTGGGAAGAAGCCGGCTCGGGGATTCCGAATGCCGCCGTCTCCATCTCGATCTCTGGGAGCGGGCAGCTATGCGGATTCATCAGTTCAGTGGATCCTGCGATACCTGCCGTCAGACTCGAATCATTGTGAGCCAGCTGGCAGCGGATTGTGTCCATGACGTCCCCTCCGGGGAAAAGGCGAAGGAATGCCATCGAATGCTCGATCACGTTCTGACGCATCTCCACCACACGCATCGCCTCATCCAGGGAGGTCACTTCACCCTCAACGGACTGATTGCGGGAACCGCCGCAGGAATGACTCTTGAACTTATCCTGCTCCACCCCATTGCAGGAATACCGATCTGGTGCGGAACCCTCATCGGATTGGGCCTGGGCTGGCTCACCGGTCTGCTCCTGGATCTGGAAGCCCAAAGGGACGGCAGAATCCTCTAACGATACGATTCAGTTCTTTTGTAAATATTCAAAATTGTAAACCTGAACGGACCTTTCCCGTATCATGGAATGGTTGAGGAATATTCCTCTTCGAATCAAGGGAGGTTCGAACATGAAGAAAATGATCTTGGGATTCCTGAGCATATTTATCTGTGTTGCCTGTGCAACCCAACAGGAATCGGTCAGTGATGTTTATATTCGGCATGTCTTCTACAAGATCGCCGGGACGGGAGAGAGAACCGTCGACGTGGATCCATCGAGTGAAATGTGGATCGGAGCTGATAAAATCCGATACAGCACTCCGGGTTGGACCCTGATCCTTCACAGGAATGAACAGAAGATTTTCTTCCTGAATATGAAGGAAAAGACCTACGTTGAGGCCTCCCTCCCTTTGGACACCGCCCACATCCTCTCGGACGACATCATTCGAACGATGGGAAAATATCCCACCACGGGAGAGGTGACGGATCTTGGAAAGACGAGGGAAATATTGGGGAAAACCTGTGACGGGTACAGGATCCGTTCCTGGGTGGAATCGTCAGGGAAGAGCTTCCAGGAAAAGGAATACATTGTATGGGCGATGAGGGATGGCGGGTTTGATATGAGCCTGCATGATCAGTTACTTCGAAACCTGAGAAAGATCTATTCGAGAACAGACCAGTTTCAGGAGGAGCTGTCCAAGATCAGGGGGTTTCAGCTCGGTCTCGAATCCACGGAGACAAGGTACCCAAGGTGGGAGGAACTGGCTGTGGAGTTGACCCGGAAACGGCCCCCGGCCGGAATTTATGATGTTCCGAAAGATTTTACGAAAAAGAAGACCATAGACCTGGACGATCTATCCTGAACTGTAAGGGGATACGGACTTCAGCCCGCAGGTGTTTTGAGGAATGTATTGTATAACAATAATTAATTATTGACAAACGATAAATTTTATCCTATTGTAAGGGTGAAGTCTTTCGCCGGGAGGTATCGATGATCACATCGGATCGTTTGTCGACAGTGGTTTTTATTCAATGGGGCCTTACTCTGTTCTACTACTTCATCATGGTGGTCTGTATCCTGGTTTTCTGGGGTGTTCTGGCGGCCATGTTTAAGCCGGAAATCGCAAAAGTCGGCCTTGGCCACGACTTTGGACTGACCTACCGGATGGTCTCCCCGGACCTTGACCCATTTCTTGAGGTAAAGGAAGTTCATCCGGCCATTACGGATGTCAAAATAACCCCGCTCATCGATGTGGAGTTTCGGCCGGCAAAACGCTGGGTCATTCTAGTCTATGGCATGTTTCTGATGGCCACCCTGCTCATTGGGCTCTGGATTGTAGCCCTTCTCAGAAATTTTATGGGTTCCGTCCGGGAGGGGACTCCGTTTCTTCAGATAAATGCGAACAGGATTCGATGGGTGGGCTGGCTGATTATTGTCTATCAGATCATAAACTTTTCAGTCGGCGTATCGATTCTGTGGCTTTTCCGTCAGCCCCTGTCCCTGGCACGGGCCTCGCTTCAGGCGGATTTTCTGCCGCTGATCGACCGTTTGCAAGGCTCGATCAAAATCATATTCGTCGGGGCCATTATTCTGGTTATCGCCAAGGTATTTCAGGTCGGGGTCAGGCTCCGGGAAGAGCAGGACCTGACGGTATAGGAAGACGGCAATGGCCATAATTGTCAATCTGGATGTCGTGCTCGCTCAAAGGAAAATGAAGCTCTCCGAGCTCTCCGATCGTGTGGGGATCACTCTGGCCAATCTCTCAATCTTAAAGCAGGGGAAGGCCCGGGCCGTTCGTTTTTCCACCCTGGGTGCTCTCTGCCGGGAACTTAAATGCCAGCCCGGCGACCTTCTGGAGTACAATGAGCGGGAGGCCGAAAACACGGATTCGGATGAATGAATGGCTGTCTCCATGCGTATTTGTTACGGGAGGTAATCATGAAATGCAGGATGTGCGGTCAGGAGTTTCCCTCGGTACACTATTTTCAGACATCCCGGACCTGTACCTCGTGCTATAGATCCCTTTCACCTGGAGAACAGAAGAAGGTTCAGAAGGAAGACGCCCCCGACCTGAGCCATGCCGATGCCCGGCCTGTATCCATTGATGGAAAGGACCTGGTTTGCCCCTTCTGCGGGAACGATACCTTCTGGGCCAGACAGACTCTCATGAACACAAGGGGTCTCACCTTTGCCGGGCTGGAGTGGGCTAACCGGGAGGCGGATAACTATATCTGTAACCGTTGCGGATATGTCTACTGGTTCTTTCGTGTACAACCCTGAAAAGGAGGGTACCCTCATGGATCCATCCCCGGAGCGTTCACCCGGCGTTGCCATCCCGGTATTTGCAGTATTTAACCTTGTTTTTGCCGGTCTCAGCCTTTTGTGGCTCCTTGTTGTGGCGATGGCGGTTGCGTATGGCATCTTCATGTCCGGAGATCCAAAGTCGGAGATCTTTGCCGGTGTCATGGGGTCGGTAATCCTGTTGATTCCCTCATTGGCGGCACTGATCGTCTATTTCCTGGCAGGATTAGGATTGATCCGGCGGAAGGCCTACGGGTTTTACTTCCACATCGCGGGAGCCATTCTGGCCATCTTTACCTGTGTCGGAATCCTCTATACGATTCCGGCCATGGGCTTCGCTCTACAGCCCTCCTTCAAAGATCTTTTCCTCCGCAGGTAGCGCCATCGTATTTCAGATTTGCCGCGAATGCGGGCTTCACGTACAATACGGACCATGAATCTTCCCATTCGTGACACGATGGTAGAACTGGTCCGATTTGTCTTTCCCCGTCACGCCAATATTCGCGGTTCTCTCTACGGGGGACAGATGATGTACTGGATTGTGGAGGCAGGTATGCTGGCGGCCAGCCGGATCGCTCATGGTCCCGTCGTTCTGGCCTCCATGGAAAGCCTTGATTTTATCGAACCGGTGGGGATTGCCGATGCCCTGACCTTTCGGGCGTTCGTAGAATATGTCGGAACCTCGAGCCTCGAAGTGGCAGTCTTTACGGAGGTGAAGCACACAACGGACCCGGAAGGGGAGGGCCGGCTGGCCACATCGGCCTATTTTACCTTTGTCGCCACAGATGAATCGGGAAAGCCCCGGGAAGTTCTGCGAAAAATTGCTCCCTCAGATCCGTATGAGATCCGGGTTCAGAATGCGGCCACTGCCCGCAGAAAACAGCGTACCGATCGAATCGCACAGCGGGAAATGAAGGTCCGGGACATCCATGTCCATAAGGAAATGAAGCATGGCGTGGATTACGTGCGTCTTGTCCTTCCCGATGATACGGTCATCGCGGACACCCTCTTTGCCGGAAAGCTCCTCTTCGACCTGGACCAGGCCGCTTCAATCCTGGCTCTGCGCTTCGCCCGGGGAGGGGTCGTGACGGCATCCGTAGACGCCATGGATTTCTATGCTCCCATCTTTGTCGGGAACGCTCTCCATATCAAGGTGGCGGTAAACCATATTTCAAAGTCGTCGATGGAAATCGGAGCGAAGATTCTGGGGGAAGATATTGCACGGGGTACCCTATCCCACTGCGCCAGCGCCTATTTGACTTTCGTCCATGTCGATGAAAATGGAAGAGCTCTTCCCCTTCCCGAGCGCTTTGAACCTGAGTCCGAGGCGGAAAAAGAGCACTGGCAGGAGGCAGAGGCCCGCCGTGAACTGCGCCTCACACGAAGGAAACAGAGAGAAAAGACTTCTTCCTGAATCGCCAGGATGGACTGCCTTTACCGGTGAATTGCCCGGCCTGAAACCGCCAGGGCCGCCTCCCGAAGAGCCTCAGACAGCGTGGGATGGGCATGAACAGTCAGGGCAATATCTTCGGCACTCCCCTCGAAGGCCATCACCATGGCAAGTTCATGGATCAGTTCGGAAGCCCTCGGGCCCACGATGTGGGCGCCCAGGAGACGGTCGGTCTCCTTGTGGGCCAGCAGTTTAATCATCCCTTCTTCTTCACCCAGGCACTTCGCACGCCCGTTTCCAGCAAAAAAGAAACGTCCGGAATTGTAAGGAATCTTTTGTTCCTTTAGTTCTTCCTCTGTCTTACCCACCTGGGCAAGCTCCGGGTTTGTGTACACGACGTTAGGGATGAGATCGTATTGAATATGTCCCGGTTTGCCGGCCAGACGATCCATGAGGGCAATCCCTTCATCCGAAGCCTTGTGGGCGAGCATGGGGCCTCGAACGATGTCTCCAATGGCATAAACACCCTCCACGGAGGTTTGAAAATTCTCATCGATCTTGATCTTTCCGTCTTCCATTGCAACACCGGCGCCGGCAAGGCCGGTTCCTTCGATGGCCGCTTTTCGTCCCACGGAGACCAGAACCTTGTCCGCTGAAATCGTTTCGGCCTTTCCGTCTGAAGTTTCATAAACGAGCGTCACGGAGCGCTTCTTGATCTCCGCCGAGGTGACCTTCGTGTTGAGGCGGATGTCCAGACCCTGCCCCCGCAGGGCCTTTTCGAGAGTTTTGGATGCCAGACGGTCGGCAAAGGGCGTGATCACAGGTAAAAGTTCCAGAACCGTCACATCGGCTCCCAGTCGCTTCCATACGCTTCCAAGCTCCAGTCCAACGGCCCCCGCACCAATGACCACGAGATGGCGGGGTATGCTGCTGAAAGAGAGAGCATCCGTCGAATTGACGATCCGGTTTCCGTCAAAGGGAAGAAAGGGGAGCTCTACGGGAATTGATCCCATGGCGAGTACCACGTGCTTTGCCGCAAGGACCTTTTCCCCTTCGTCCGTAATCTGAACGGAAACACGGCCGGAGCCCAGGAGTGTTCCTTCCCCATGAAATACGGTGATTTTGTTCTTTTTCATGAGAACGGCAATCCCGTCCGTCAGGTCTTTTACAATGGCATCCTTGCGGGACATCGTGGTGGAGAGGTCGAGGAAGGTTTCCTTCACGGTAATGCCGTGCGTTCCCAGGTGATGTAGGGTTCGTGCGTAGTGCTCTGATGATTCCAGGAGGGCTTTGGAGGGAATGCATCCGACGTTCAGACACGTGCCTCCAAGACTGGAAGACCGTTCCACAACAGCTGTATTCATCCCAAGCTGTGCGGCGCGGATGGCGGCAACATAGCCTCCCGGTCCGGCCCCAATGATTACAACATCGAAGGAGAGTGAGTTATTCATAGTTCAAGCATCATCCTTTCCGGGTTTTCTATGCATTCCACGATTCTTCTCAGGAATGCCACCGATTCTCTGCCGTCGATCAGGCGATGGTCATAGGAGAGAGCAAGGTACATCATCGGTCGAATTTCTATGGCATCCCCCACAACAACAGGACGTTTCTTGATGGCGTGCATTCCCAGAATTCCGCTCTGGGGGGGATTCAGGATGGGGGTGGATAGGAGGGATCCGAATACGCCTCCGTTGGAGATGGAAAAGACGCCTCCCTGCAGTTCATCGAGGGTGATCGTCCGCTCTTTCACGCGTTCCGCAAAGTCGCTGATCGTCTGCTCAATTTCGGCAAAACTTTTCACGTCCGCATCCCGGATGACCGGAACGACAAGGCCGCGTTCCCCGCCGATGGCAATCCCGATATCGTAATAGTGATTCTGGACGATTTCATCTCCATCAATGAAGGCGTTCAGTTCCGGTACAGTTTTAAGGGCGTCCACAACCGCTTTGACGAAGAAGGACATGAATCCAAGGTCGACGCCATGCTTTTTGGCGAAGTTTTCGCGGTGCCGGGCCCGCATCTCCATGACCCTGGACATGTCTGCCTCGTTGAAGGTCGTAAGAATCGCGGCCGCATGCTGAGCCTCCACCATGCGGTCGGCAATCCGGGACCGAAGGGGAGTCATTTTCTTTCGCGTCTGTCTGGGTGCCGCAATTCGGGATGGAGTCGATACTTTTGTTATCGGAGGTGATTCCTGTTCCTCCTTTAACGAAGGTGTGCCCTGAATTTCATCCGATCTTGATTCCTCCAGAAAACGCAGGACATCTTCCTTCGTAATCCTTCCATCCTTTCCGGATGGCGGAATTGCTTCCGGGTGAAGGCCGTGCTCTTCCAGCAGCCGATGTACAGCGGGGGAAAGGGGATGTCCGGTTTTCAGTTTGGCTTCTGCCTGAGGAAATCCTGCCGGAGGGTGAAGGGGTGGGGACGGGTCCGGGGAAGATGTTTCAGATCCGCCCTTTGGCTGAAAACCGGTTACCTTTTGTGACGACGATGCCGCGGGATTGATGGATGCTACGATTTGCCCGATTTGAACCGTCGCTCCCTCTGGAGTCGCAATGGAAAGGAGCCCAGAGACTTCCGAATTAATGGTCATGGTCACCTTGTCGGTTTCCAGAACGAAAAGAGGTTCATCCACCTCCACCCGTTCCCCGTTTTTCTTGAGCCATTCAACCAGGAGGCCTTCGGTGATCGACTCTCCCATGGATGGTACAGTGACGTCGATGGTTGTCATGCTTTCCTCCCGACTTTCCGGCGCGTTGATGAACCTGCGGCCTTTGTGGCTTCGGACGGGGCCAGGGCCTCGTTGATTATGGCCTCCTGCTCCTCGAGGTGAACCTTTAATGAGCCCGTGGCCGGACTGGCGCTGGCCTTTCTTCCTGCATATCGAAGGGGAAATCCGGGAAAATGGGACTGAAGGTGATCCCGGATAAAGGACCATGCACCCCGGTTTTTCGATTCTTCCTGTACCCAGATGACTTCTCGAATCCTATTATAGCGGGCCGCGATCTCTGCCATCCGGTTCGAGTGAAAGGGGTACAACTGTTCGATTCGGAAAATGTCCGTTGTTTTTGCCCTGAGCCGCGTTCGGGCCTGAATCAGCTCGTAATAGATTTTCCCGCTGCAGAAGAGAAGACGATCGGCCTTTTGAGAGGGTTCCGGATCGTCTGGAATTTCATGAAAGGTTCCATGGATAAGCTCATCAACGGGTGAAACGGCTAAAGGGTGACGGAGAAGACTTTTGGGGGCCATGATAATCAGGGGACGGCGGAAGGGACGGGCCACCTGTCTCCTCAGGGCATGAAAGTACTGCGCGGGAGTGGTCAGGTTGCAGACCTGGATATTTTCCTCTGCGCAGGCCTGAAGATAGCGCTCGAGATAGGCGTTGGAATGCTCGGGTCCCTGACCCTCGTAGCCATGGGGCAGAAGCATGACAATCCCGGATGCCCTTTGCCATTTGGAAAGAGAGCTGACGATGAACTGGTCGATAATGACCTGGGCACCATTGGCAAAGTCACCGAATTGCGCTTCCCAGATTACAACCATCTGGGGGTCGACCAGGGAATACCCGTAATCAAATCCCAGCACTCCAGCTTCGGAGAGAGGACTGTTGTACACACAAAAGGTCGGTTGGCCCGGCTGCAGGTGGTCAAGGGGAATGTAGCGTTCCTGGTTCTGAACGTCGGCCCAGACGGCATGGCGGTGAGAAAAGGTTCCCCGCGCACTGTCCTGACCGCTTAAGCGGACAGGGTTACCCTCCATCAGGAGGGAGCCGAAGGCCAGCAGCTCCCCAAGGGCCCAGTCGACGGTTTTCTTATCCTTTACTTGTTCGAGCTGTTCCGGAAGTCTCCGGCCGACTTTGGGATTCAGGTGGAATTCCTCGGGAACTGTGGTAAGGACCCTGGCAATCTCGAGCAGGCGGTCATGAGGGACGCCGGTTTCAACAGACTCAAAGGAAAAGGGATGCTGCACCCTGGACCATTCGTCTTTAAAAGCCCGGAAATCTCTGGGTCTTGCTGCCTTGCGGGTTTCTTCGAAGGCCGATTGAAGACGGCTTTTGTATTCATCTGCCATCGCTTCGACCTGCTCCCCGGTGAGTACCCCTTCCTTCATCAGTGATGCCGTGTAAAGTTTCCGCACCGACGGGCGGTTCCGGATTTTCCTGTAGAGAACGGGCTGGGTAAAGGCCGGCTCGTCCGCTTCGTTGTGACCGTGACGACGGTAGCAGACAAGATTGACCACGACGTCATGTCTGAATGTCTGGCGAAACTTCAGGGCCAGTTCCATCACATGCACCACAGCTTCCGGATCATCACCATTCACATGGAAGATCGGGGCCTCCACCATTTTGGCAACTTCCGTCGGATATCGGGTTGACCGTCCTTCGGTGGGTGAGGTCGTGAATCCGATCTGGTTGTTTACGATCAAATGGAAGACGCCGCCGGTTTTATAACCCTTGAGCTTGGAAAGGTTGAGAATTTCGGCCACGAGACCCTGTCCCGAAAAGGCCGCATCTCCATGGATCAGCATGGGCATCACCCGGCGACGTTCATCAGAATCTCCCCGGAGTCTCTGTTTCCCCCTGGCTTTTCCTAAGACCACAGGATCCACAGCCTCCAGGTGGCTTGGATTGGATACGAGGTCAATGTGGAGGCGCTTTCCCTGCTGGTTTACATGGGTGGAACTCATCCCCCGGTGATACTTGACATCTCCTGATCCTCCTACTTGGTCGGGAAGAAAGTTATCTTCAAACTCGGAAAATATCTCAGTATAGGACTTATCCAGAATCGTGGCCAGCACATTGAGGCGACCCCGGTGAGCCATGCCCAGAACGATTTCCTCAAGTCCCAGCTCAGGGGCCAGTTCCACGACGGAGTGGAGGGCCGGAATCAAAGACTCTGCCCCTTCAAGGGAAAACCTTTTATGCCCGGGGTAGCGGCTCTGCGTGAAGCTTTCAAAGACTTCCGCATCAATAAGGTTTTCCAGGATGGCCAGCTTCTTGCCGTTGTCCAACCGAGGACGGTTTCGAACCGGTTCGATTTCAGACTGAATCCAGCGGCGAATGGCGATATCCTGTATATGAACATACTCAACGGCCACCGTACGGCAATAGGTATCCTTCAGAATTTGAATGATTTCACTCAGGGCGGCGCGTTTGGGACCTCCGAGGTGTCCGGTATCAAAAACCGTCTCCAGATCGTTGGATGTGAAGCCGAAGCGGTCCAGCTCGAGATCGGGGTGTGTGGTGAGATTGTCCCCGAGAGGATCCAGGTCCGCAATGAGATGACCCTGACTCCGGTAAGCGTAGATGAGGCTGGTTACTCTGGACTGCGCATCGGCAGCGTCACCTGAAACGCAGGTTCTGGGGCACATGGCAAGCTCAAAACCCTCGAAAAATCTCTGCCACTCACGATCCACGGAATCCTCATCCTCTTTCCATAAGCGGTAAAGATCATCGATGTAGGCACTGCTGGCCAGGGGCGCAAGGGAACGGTTTCCAGGAACAGGAGAATCTTCACTCATGGTCATCCTCTCTCAGTAATAAACCCGTCTATGTCCGGACGAGGAGATCGAGGTGAACTTCCAGGCCTCCTTCCCCGGCAATGCAGCGATGGAGAAACTCTATCGTATCAGAAGAATCAAAAGGCTGCACCTCTGTAACACGAAACAGTACGGGATCCATTGCATTGGTTTTGTAATAAACGATAAATATTGTTTTCTGAGATAGTAATTATTACGTCAAATATGACACCATTCGGATGGTTCTATTGCCAAAGCAATGAGATTATGGGGATAGCGGACGTTGGTCGTATGGATAATATGTCAAATATGGCACTTAAATGGGTGTTGTAATGGACTTCCTGGAAGAGATGGTGAATAGTGGGGATAGAAGTTGAATCAGGGGATACCTGTCCCGGTGCATATAAGATATACTCAAAGGATTCTTTCGGCGGCGTATTTGAGTCATTCGGTCCCGGTATGATTCACGGAGGTTGTTCATGCAAAAAGATTGGATGGATACGGATATCCGGGCTCACCCCCTGACACTAAAACATTGGAAAAGCTTCGAAAAACTTTTTGGAGCCAGGGGAGCCTGTGGTGGATGCTGGTGTATGTGGTGGAAAATGACCCGGTCGGAATTTGAAAAGAATAAGGGCGAATCAAACCGTGAAGCCATGAAAGCCCTTGTAAAGTCGGGAATTGAGCCAGGTATTCTTGTCTTTAACGGGAATGAACCGGTGGGATGGTGCGCCGTGGGGCCAAGGGAAAATTACCCATCCCTGGAGCGATCAAGAATCTTGCGACGGATTGACGATCAACCGGTCTGGTCTGTCGTCTGTTTTTTCATTGCGAAACCCTGGCGGAGAAGGGGGGTTGGGCTCTTTCTTCTGAAATCGGCGGGTACCTTCGCGGCTTCACATGGAGCCGCCATTCTTGAAGGATATCCGGTAGAACCGCGAAAGGAGCGAACAGCAGATGTCTTCGTCTATACCGGCCTTGCATCTACGTTTCGAAAAGCGGGATTCCAGGAAACGGCCCGAAGATCTCCAACCCGGCCGATTATGAGACTTGCTCTGGGGGGAGCCGTATCAGAAAAGAGATAAGTTTTTTTACTTCAAAAGATTACTCACGTATCAAAAATAAATCGTTCGAGAATTTTGGCGTATGCAACCTCACTGCCCTGATCTTTCAGGGCCTGATCAAAGCCGTTGAGGTGGGAGTCCAGATTGTCCAGGAAATGCAGGGCAAGGGCTTCCCGGGTTTTTGGCCGACGGGGAGATCCGTACTCGTACTCGCCATGGTGGGAGAGGATCATGTGCTGAAGCAGCTCCTTTGTTTCCATGGGGAATCCCTCGATTTCCGCACTGAACTGATCAATCATCTGGACCCCGATCGTGATGTGTCCGATCAGCCTTCCCTCCCGGGAATAGTCCATCCACCCATCGTGGGAGAGTTCCCGGATCTTTCCTATGTCATGGAGGCAGGCTCCTGCAATCAGCATGTCCCGGTTGAGATGGTCGTAATGCATGCAGATGTGATCGCATAGCTTCACAAGTGACAGGGTGTGCTCCAGGAGTCCCCCGATGTACGAATGGTGCATGGTCTTGGCTGCAGGAGCGTTTCGAAAGGCCTTTGAAATCTCATCATTTCCAAGCATTGCCTTAAGAAGGGCCAGAATATGGGAATTCTCCACCGTGGAAACCATGTCCATGAGGTCTGCATACATTTCGTTCACGTTGGCGTCGGCGGAAGGCATAAAGGCCTGCTGATCCACTTCCTCGTCGGCCATGAGCTCTATCTTGTGCAGGACAAGTTGAATGGAATTTCTGTACTTTTGCGTGCGGCCCTTGATTCGAACGACCTGCCCCGGCTGAAGCTTGGATGCGACAGGTTCAAAGTTGTCCCACATGAAAGCCGTGATGCTTCCCGAGGCATCCCGGAAGATAGCCTGGAGAAAGGTGGATCCCGTTTTACTCTGGCGGATTTCCTTCTGGACCACCATGAGAGGCAGGTCAACGGCCTGGCCCTCCATGAGTTGGGCGATATCTTTGACTTCAGTGCTCAAGAACGCTCTCCAGGAGTTCTTTATGTTCGGAAATGTAATACCGCTCCTTAAGATCCTCCAGAAAGGTATCAAACTTATCTTTGTACTTTTCCTGGAGGTACCGGTCCAGAAGCTGTGTCTTCACCTCCGCCAGCGGTGGAAGCTCAGCTTCATGGATGGCGTTCAACCTTACCCACTGGGTTCCAAAATCCTGCTCAATAGGTTCCGAAACCTCACCTGCCTTCATTCCTTCAATGATCTCGGCCATCTGCGGTGCCATATCCTTGAGCTGGATCCTCCCAAGGTTTCCCTGGGCCTCCTTTGCGGGACCATCGGTCATTTCAGCGGCAAGGGCAGCAAAATCTCCTCCCTCCGCCAGTGATGATTTCACCCTGTCAATGGCTTCCCGGTACATACTGCCGGGATGCTTGTCTTTAAGAATGAGCAGCAGGGAGACCTCATAGGTTTTTGGCTTGAGGAAATCTGCGGAATGGGAAGTATAGAACTGCTCCAGTTCCCAATCGGTTACATCCCGCTTGGTGTAAACCTCGGAATAGAGAACCTGTTCGAGAACGATATCGACAGCCAGTTTGGCCTCAATCTGTTCCATCGAAAGTCCCGATGCCTTGACTGCCTGTTCGAAATCTTCTTCCGTGGCAATATTATTCTGCTTCATCAACTGCAGTTTTGCCTGGTGGATCTGTTCCCGATCCGCCGACATGCCCCGTTCCTTTGCTCGGGCTCCAAGCAGCATTTCTTTCATAAACTGATCATAGAGCTCTTCCAGGGCTTTCATGCCATCGGGCCCCTGAACGGCCGCAGGCGAAAGGGTCTGCTTCACCCGTGCTCTGAATTCGGACATCGTCAGAATGTCATCATTCACCTGGAGAAGGATCCCATCGACGACATTGGCGCCGATGAGAAAGACCGTCAATGCCAGAGGGCATATTTTCCAGAATAGGGAAAGGGGAGATGCTGTGCGTAAATCCATATGTTGTCCTTTCGTTCCAGATCACGTACGAGATTTGCAGTCAACTGCCCGCACGCCTCTTCCTTTATATGGTGGACAATATCATCATACACGTCTTCCAATTTCAAGTCACCCGAAGGGATAATCCGGACAACCTGAAAGAGAAGAAAACCGTAGGTGACTTCCACAACGGAGGATACCTGACCTTCCTTCAGGGTTCGGAGCACATCCTGGATGTTCCTCGGCAGGTGATCCAGTTCTACCGGTCCTACGGTTCCCCCCTGGGATGCGTTGGGAGCCTTGGAATACGTCACAGCGAGTTCGCCAAATTCCTTTCCCTTGGAGAGCTCGGCAAGAATTTTTTCCGCTTCCTCCAGTTTTTCAACCAGGATCATCCGGAAAATCAGCTTGGCCTTGATTTGGTACTCTCTGCTGTGGGAATGGTAAAACAACTCGACTTCTTCTCTCCGGGGGTCGGGAAGTTTGTTGCACCTGGTAGCCATGAATGTGGTTATAACACTGGATCGAGTTTGATTCTTGCAAAGATCGGGATCTTCGGAACAGGCCTGGAGATAGAGTAATTCTTCTTCCAGGTATTGATCCAGAAGTTCGGATAAAACCTCGGAGGGAGCAGCATAGGCTTCTTCACCAAGGATGGTATTGAGATGATCTTCAAATTCAGATCGCGTAAGCCGTTGTCCTCCAACGGTGGCAATGACATCGATATCCAGCGCGGATCGCTGGCAGGCGTGCAAAAATAATCCCAGAAAGAGGGTCACGATGACGAGACGTTTCATAACAGTTCCCCGGGATTCAGACTTGCGAGAAGACGGCTGAGTGCAGGGATAAGCCTCTCGCCGGTATCCCGCACCGGCAGGAGAAATTCTCCCCGCGGGGAGAGACGGGCTCCCTGGATCTTCTGTGCGTAATCCAGAAGCTTACGGATATTGACGCGTGTGGAGGAATGAAATTGAATCGAAACACCTTCCTGAGTCAGCTGGAGAGCGGTGATTCTTAGATCTTCACATCGTTTACGCAGGGCAAATACTTTATACAGAAGGGTAACTTCAGGAGGAGGAGGACCAAAGCGGTCTTCACATTCTTCCCGCACGGCGGAAATATCTCCCTTGAGCAGCTTGCGGTAGATTGCCATGCGTTCCATTTCATCACTGATATAGCTTGCGGGAATGGCCATTGGAATTCCCAGAGAAATCTGTACGGGCGGAAGTTCTTCGACCTCTTCTCCGCGAAGGACACGTGCGGCTTTTTCCACCATACGGCAGAAGAGTTCATATCCCACGGCCTCGACATGCCCATGCTGTTCCACTCCCAGCAGGTTTCCCGCCCCCCGTATGTCCAGATCGCGTGCCGCGATTTTAAATCCCGAACCGAGCTGAGAAAATTCTTCCAGAGCCACAAGACGATCCCGGGCCTGCTCCCCGAGGGTGTGCAGTGAAGGGACAAGAAGATAACAGTAAGCCTGATGAACACTCCTTCCGACCCGTCCCCTGAGCTGATAGAGTTGCGACAGACCGAAAAAATGAGCGTTGTTCACAATCATCGTATTGGCACGCGGAATATCGATGCCGTTTTCAATGATGGTAGTGGTCAGAAGAAGATGGGCTTCTCCCCGGACAAAGGTCAGAAGGTTCCTCTCCAGGGATGCTTCGTCCATCTGTCCGTGGGTGACCACCTTGGTGACTTCGGGAATGAGCTCATCCAGAAAATGAAGGATTCGGGGGATTTCCTGAACCCGGTTGTGAATGAAAAAGACCTGACCATCCCGGGAGGTTTCGTGAAGGATTGCATCCCGAATCAGTGTCGGATTGAATGTGGCCACTGTTGTTTCAATGGCCCTTCTTCCCCGCGGAGCGGTGTTGATAATAGATAGGTCCCGAATGTCCATCAGGGACATGTAGAGCGTGCGGGGGATGGGTGTGGCACTTAACGCAAGAACGTCGACATTTTTCCTCATCTGCCGAATCTGCTCTTTCTGTTTTACCCCAAAGCGCTGTTCCTCGTCGATCACCAGCAGACCCAGACTGGAAAAGTGGATGTCCCTGGAAAGGAGGCGATGCGTGCCGATTACGATATCGACCTCTCCCCTTGCCACGGACTCAATGATCTCTTTCTGTCTCGTGGATGAAATAAATCGGCTTAGCCATTCAACTTTAACAGGGAAGTTCTGAAACCGTTCTGTGAAGGTACGGAAATGCTGATAAGCCAGGACGGTGGTCGGGGCCAGAATGGCCACCTGATATCCTGCCGCAATGGCCTTAAATGCCGCCCGAAGGGCTACCTCTGTCTTTCCGAACCCGACATCCCCGCAGAGAAGGCGATCCATCGGTTTCTGGACCTGCATATCTTCCTTGACTTCCTGAATGGCTCGAACCTGATCCTGAGTCTCTTCGAAGGGGAATGAGAATTCAAACGATCGCTGAAAATCGTCGTCCTCGGGGAATGCAATTCCCGTGGCTGCCTGTCGCTCGGCATAAAGTTCGGCAAGTTCCTGCACAATATGTTCGGCGACCTTCTGGGCTTTTCGCTTCTGACCCTGCCATACCTTCCCTCCAAGGGAGTGCAGGGGGGCTCGTTCCCCTTCGGCACCGACATAACTTGTGAGCATGTCCATGGAGTCCGTGGGCACGAAAAGTTGCCCGTCGGAATAGTCGACGGTAACAAAATCGCTTCCATCAATCAGGTGAAGTCCCTGAAACCGTCCGACGCCATGTTCAACATGGACGATAGGATCTCCCGGCTTCAACTGGTCGAGCAGAAGACGGTAGGCATGCTGAGCCCCCCGTTTCTGTCGGGGAACTGAAGTTGGTCCCAGGATGTAGGTGTCCGGAATCAGGGCCAGGTTGTGATCGGGAGTGACCCATGACTCATGAAGCCTTCCTCTCAACCATGAAATACCGGTAAGTTCCCGTTCATCCAGAAAGCGCTGAATGATGGTGCGGTTTCCTTCATTCTGAGCGGCAATATGGACGTGGAAACCACGGTGCAGGAGGTTTTGAATGTCCGAACTGATTGCAGAGGGAGTTCCCCGGACGGTCACAACGCCTTCGTTGGAAATGGTTCGGGCACGTTCCACGGATCGGAAGGGTTCCAGAATCGCGTCAGGATAGGACATCAGGTCATAGTGACGAAGGATCTCTTCAGCGCCGACGTCCAGAAACCCGCTGTCCCTCGACTGTCCATGTTCTTTCTTGTAGTGATCCAGGAGTGATTCCATCGAGGCGGAAACCGCCTCTCCGTTATAGTGAACAACCCGAACATTGCCAAGAGTCCGTTTCTCATTTACGGGGTAATAGAGGGAGAGGGGGCCAAGGCTGCGGGTTGTCAACAGGTTGTCCACCATCCTGTCTCCGCCCAGTCCCGTTATCCGTTCCCGAAGCGTGACTGCAAGATCTGCAATCGAGGATTCTGGAAGAAGGTCGAAGGTCAGCAGTAGGACGCGGTCGAGTCTGTCCCGGGTCCGTTGATCTTCCACGGAAAACGAGCGGATCGATTGGATCCGGTTTCCGTCGAATTCAATTCGGACCGGGAAGAGTGAACCGGGAGAAAATACATCCATGAGTCCCCCGCGGATCGTCATGTCTCCCCAGGTTTCACAGAGATCCACCCGCCTGTATCCCCCCGACGAGAGGAACTGAATCACCTCGTCTCGGTTGGTTACTGTCTCCGTCTGCAGTTCCATGCACCCGGGATAGAGAGGGGGATAGGCCGCAATGGAAGGTGTCATGATGCCGCATTTGGCCCGTCCCGAATGGATCCGGTTCCAGGCATCCACCCATGATGCCTGAATGGTGACGGGAAGATCGGTCAGATCGTAAGGGGTCAGGGGAAGGTCGGGGAAAAGGGTGACACCATCCCCGAGCCATAGCTCGGCGGCATCAAACAGGTGCTCCGATTCGCTGAGAGAGGATGTGACGACCAGAAGGGGCTGATCGCTTGTGCGAACCCAGGATGCAAGGATGACCCCGGCGGAGGTTGTGTTCGCTCCGCCATACCGAATTCCCGGTTCGAAGGCAAAAGAGGGCAATTGCACCATAAACCTCCCTATGGTACCATGCTGGATCGATGAAAAACGTAACGATCGTTCTAATTTTTCTATTCTTCCTTTCCGGCATGATCTGCCCGATTCACGCCGAATCCGCCGATACGCAGCCCGACCAGGGACTTCACGATGCGTCGGCCCAGTATGTGAGCCCACCACCGGAAGATGCACCGTCGCATGACGCTCACGGAGAGGCCGGGATGTCCCATGAACAGGCGATTGCCCAGGTTCTGCTCTCTCTTGTTCTCATCCTGGTTGCCGCGAAGATCGGCGGGGAAGTCGCTGAGCGGTTTCACCAGCCGGCCGTGCTGGGAGAGCTCCTTTTCGGCGTGATTATCGGGAACCTGAACCTCCTGGGCTACCACGGACTGGAGTTTCTCAAGACCGATTTTACGATTGGAGTTCTTGCGGAGATCGGCGTTATTCTCCTGCTCTTCGAGGTGGGTCTGGAAAGTAATATCAAGGAAATGATGGCCGTTGGAGGATCCGCGTTTTTGGTGGCGACGATCGGAGTTGTGACGCCGGCCCTTCTGGGGTATTTCACGGCAGTTTTCTTTATTCCCCAGGAGCCCTTTCTTGCCCACATCTTTATCGGCGCCATCCTCTGCGCTACCAGTGTCGGCATCACAGCAAGAGTTTTGAAGGACCTGAATAAATTAAACACGAAGGAAGCCCGGATCATTCTGGGAGCGGCCGTCATCGACGACATCATGGGGCTCGTAGTATTAGCCGTGGTCTCCGGTGTAATCTCCGCGGCTTCGAGGGGTACGGAGCTGGATATCCTGGGAGTCAGCGTTATCGTTTTGAAGGCAGTGGTCTTTTACGTGGCCGCCCTGATCCTTGGACAGTGGCTTTCCCCCAAGGCATTTCACCTTGCCTCAAAGCTCCGGGTTCAGGGGATGCTTCTGATCACGGCCCTGGTCATCTGCTTTTTCCTTTCCTGGGCAGCGGCCCTGATCGGACTGGCCCCGATCGTGGGTGCCTTCGCTGCGGGACTCATTCTGGATGAGGTTCATTTCAAGGACTTTCGAAAACGTGGAGAGCACAGCCTGGACGAGCTTCTGAAACCCCTGTCAGCGACCCTTGTGCCAATCTTCTTCGTTCTCATGGGCATTAAGGTCGATCTGACCTATTTTGGTGACACGAACATCCTCCTTTTCGCCATGGTCCTGACCGTTGCCGCCATTATTGGAAAGCAGGCCTGTGGACTGGGGGTCCTGGATAAGGGCGTAGACCGCATATCCGTCGGTGTGGGCATGATCCCCAGAGGAGAGGTCGGCCTCATCTTTGCCGGTATCGGGACTACGTTGATTCTGAACAACGAACCCGTTGTTTCACCAGGGGTTTTCGGGGCTTCCGTTATTATGGTGATTCTGACAACCTTGATTACGCCTCCCATTCTGAAGATTCTTCTATCCAGAAAGGATGCTTGATCGTATTTCTTGAATTTTTGTCAAAATGTATTGTAAATCCTTGACTTATCAGGGTTAATTTCTTATTATCAAGGTGAATAAACACGGTGAAAGCGCCTTCCGGACGCATAAGGGAGGCGTATGATTTGTTTTTCTTATGGAGGCGGAATGAAATATTTCTTTGGTATGGTTGTAATTTTTTGTTTTTTTGCGGCAAATATCCCTGCGCAGGATCCCAGGGTCGATCCAGCATTTCGGCCTCAGTCGGTTCCATCAGGAATACATGAGAGATTTCAGACCGTATCCGTTCCCGGCCTCCGCGCGCTCAGCTGTGCCGGAGCCACCACGATTCAGTGCGGGGATGTCGTGGCCGGCGATACCGTGGGATTACCCAATACTCAGGATGTCTATGGCGGCGTGACCGGTACCTTTTCCGGAAGTGAGCAGGTATACGCTTTGACATTGTCCGCGACCACGAATATCGATATATATCTGGAAGACCATCCCGGGAGGGGACAGTACCTCTTTTTGCTGGAACGTGGACAATGTAATCCCAATCTGGTAATCGAAGGCGGTGTCGATGATATTCACCTCGACGGAGCCATCGCCGGTACGTATTACCTTGTTGTGGACGGTCGATCTCCGGCCGACAATGGGCCCTACACATTGCGGATCGTCTGTAATACGCCGGTTTCTCCCCCTGATTGTGATGCCTTCTATACGGTTACCAATCCGGCAGCCTACTCCTGGTATGATGCGCTTGGGGGCACCCTTCACACACTGGGTGATAATGTGAATACGGGTTTCCTGCCCCTTCCCTTTACCTTCAATTACTACGGAACCGATTACAGTTCCATCGCGATCTGCTCAAACGGATGGGCCTCCTTTGTCTCCGATACAAGCTTTGCCTATTTCAACACGACCATTCCAGGGACCACCGATCCAAACGCCATGCTGGCGATCCAGTGGGACAACCTGGTTACAGACCAGGTCTATACCCAGACCATGGGTACGGCGCCAAACCGTGTGTTCGTCATGGAGTGGTATCAGGCCTATCCATGCTGCAATGCCACGCTTCCCCGCAACACCTTTGAGATCGTTCTTTTTGAATCCACGAACGAAATCCTTTTTCAGTATTCGACTATGGCATCAGGAGTATCCTCCAGCACGATCGGTATCGAGAACATCGACGGCACCTCGGGATTCCAGATTTATTACAATCAGGCGCCCAATCTCACAAATTCAGCGATTAAATTTTCACCTTCGGGTATTACCTTTCCTGACTGTGCCACAGCATCCAATCTCTATTGCAACACCACCGTTGCCGGTGACACATCGGCAGCAGGCCGTTCCAACCGGGTACTTGCATACAGCTGCGGGGTCGATACCTATGCTGGAAATGAACAGGTATACCTTCTTACCCTGACCCAGCCCGAGGTGATCCGTTTTGACCTGACCGATACCGGATCACGGGAGATGGATCTCTTTGTCCTGTCATCCTGCAGTCAGTGCGAGTGCCTCGCCGGAGGGAGGGAAGACGTTAAAGCCTCCCTCAGACCGGGAACCTATACCATCGTCGTGGATGGATTTACACCTGCAGATGACGGCCCCTTTACCCTCACGGCAACCTGCACCTCCTGTGTCGATCCGGACAAACATGAACGATGGATCATCTGTGAGAATCCCGATGATCCTTCCATTACACCTTCCACGACCTCCGCCTTCACCTGGTACTTTGATGATTGCGACTACTGCAGGGATAGCGGTAATCCATGTTTCACAAGCCCCTGTACCTTCGATATGTACATTGTGGCGGAGTGTGGAGCGGAAATGCACATGCCACTCTGGGACAACGAGAGCGGGGATCTGAGAATTTACGACATGATGGCCGAACAGTATGTCTATCTCTACGCCCAGAGCACAGGAGGATGGTCCGCCCAGGGGTATGAAATCGCATGGCAGGACTGCAGCGGAATGAACCCAAACTGGAATAATGTAACGACAGATATCTGGTTTTATGGGTCTCCCACACTCTGCGGAATCTATCGCGCCGAGTTTGTGAACTGGGGCGGATTTATCTGGGAGCTCTATTCCAACTGTACAGGGACCAGCTCCCCCGGTTTCAGGATCTTCGACAACTACTGCGAAGCGCTGGCCAATTACGATCCCTATCCTGTTCTTTCCGTGGAATCCATGACCATTTCGGGTACGTGTCCCACCTATACGGTGGATTACGCCATCTCCAATGCCGGCTGTTCTCCGGCGACGACGACGGTCGTGGTCAATTCCGATCTTGGAGGATTTGCAGAGCATGAAGAGGCAAATATTCAGCCGGGAGAGACGAGGACCGGGTCCATTACATTCAGTGTGCAGAGCTCAGGAACCGGGACAATCTACGCCTATGCAGACCTGTACAACGAGGTTCAGGAATGTCAGGAAGCCGGAGATACCGCCACCGCGTGCAGCATTTCAGGTGGAGGTCCCGTTGCAACGCAGAGCGTGACCTGCAACTGCGTGATTCCTCAATTTTCCGATGTCCAGCTCAATGATGTCTGTACGGGAATTCAGTTGACCTGGAGTCCGGCCGTATTCGGGTCCGGGGCAGGCCATTACGATCTTTACCGTTCTACCGTATCGTTCGAAGATGCCCTCCTCCAGCCTCCCATCGCCACTCTGCTGACCGCCACATCCTACCTGAATACGGGAACTGTCTTTGGAACGACCTACTACTACGTCGTGAAAGCGGAGGATTCCCAGGCCGCCCCCCCGGGATGCAGCGCCGGCCCGCATAACGGCCTGTATACCGATGTCAATGCAGGACCCATAACGGAAAATGTTACGCGACCTAACGCGACCGCTTCCAACACCGGACCCTATTGCGAGGGAGAAACCATTCAATTACTTGCCTCTCCCGACGGAATGAGCAGCTACAGCTGGACCGGGCCCAACGGCTTCACATCGACGGACCAGAACCCGACGATCCCCAATGCCACGCTGGCCATGGCCGGCACCTATAATCTGACAATCACACAATACGGGTGCACGCGAAGTGCGAAAACGGAAGTATTCATCGACACGGCTCCAGCCGTGGAAGCCGGTCCTGACGAAGATGCATGTCTCAACGATCCTGCCTTTGCTCTTTCCGGACAATCTCCTGCGGGCGGAGTGTGGAGCGGTCCCGGCGTCACCGATGGTGCTCTTGGCATCTTCTCACCTTCCGTTGCAGGTGCGGGAGTCCATGTCATTACCTATGCCTACTCAGCACCCGACGGCTGCACCATCTCTGATACGAAGAATGTCACCGTGTACTCTCTTCCTGAACCGACGATCACAGGTCCGGCAGAAATGTGCCCGGGGGAAAGTGTTTCCCTGGATGCAGGAGCCGGATATGCTTCCTATCTGTGGAATCCGGGTGGACAGACAACACGAACCGTAACGGTCAGTCCGGGATCCACGACGACATACACGGTTACCGTCACGGATGGAAACGGCTGTCAGGGGTCCGATACCCATGAAGTTGTTGTTCACTCCCTGCCGGCGATTACGGCAGGGAATACCGGTCCCTACTGTGTGGGGGAAACCATTCAATTGTCCGGAAGCCCGGATGGAATGACAAGTTATGCCTGGGTGGGACCAGCCGGCTTCACTTCTTCGTTCCAGAATCCATCCATCCCCAACGCGACCACCGCGAGGGCGGGAACCTATACCCTGACCGTGGAGACAAGCGATGGATGTACAGGCTCGGCCCAGACGACGGTGACCGTGCATGCCAATCCGACCCCCACGATCACCGGTCCGACCGAGACCTGCGAGGGGCAGAGCGTGACGCTGGATGCGGGAGCCGGATATGCTTCGTATCTCTGGAGCCCGGGAGGACAGACGACCCGGACGATCACCGTCAGCCCCGGATCCACGACGACCTATTCGGTCACGGTATCCGACAGCAACGGATGCCAGGGCAGCGACAGCCACCAGGTCGTCGTCCATGCCCTGCCGACGGCCAGTGCCTCGAATACCGGCCCCTATTGTGAGGGTGAGACCATTCAGCTCAACGGCGGACCGGCCGGGATGGCTTCGTACGGCTGGACCGGGCCCAACGGGTTTACATCGGCCCTGCAGAATCCGACGATTCCCGGTGCCACAACGGCCATGGCCGGAACCTACACATTGACCGTACAGACAAATGACGGATGCACCGACACGGCGCAGACGACGGTGACCGTGTATGCCAATCCCACGCCCACGATCACCGGTCCGACCGAGACCTGCGAGGGGCAGAGCGTGACGCTGGATGCGGGTGCCGGATATGCTTGGTATCTCTGGAGTCCGGGTGGACAAACCACGAGGACGATCACCGTCAGTCCCGGATCCACGACAACCTATAATTTAACGGTTACGGACGGCAATGGCTGTCAGGGCATCGACACCCATACGGTTGCGGTCCTTGTCCTGCCAGCAGCGACAGCCTCCAACGGCGGCCCCTACTGTGAGAGTGAGACCATTCAGCTCAATGGCGGACCGGCAGGGATGGCTTCGTACAACTGGACCGGACCCGACGGATTTTCCTCAACCCAGCAGAATCCCGCGATTCCCGGTGCCACGGCGGCCAAGGCTGGAACGTATACACTGACCGTTCAGGCTTCCAATGGATGTTTCGGAACGGCAGTTACGACCGTGACCGTAGTTCCATCCATGGATATCCATGTCCTTCCGGAAGGGCCGGAGACGCTCTGCACGGGAGAGAATGCGGACCTGACCGTTCGAATTTCCGGAGGAAGCGGCAGGTACGGACTTCAGTGGACGGAGGATGGATCCGATCTTTCGGGAGAAGCGGGAGAAGCGGCCTGGAATGAGGGCGGCACGGGAATATCCGATAACGATCCTGTGGGAACCACATTCCTGCTTGCCGGGTTTGAATCCAGTCCGCCTGTGGGAGATGCATTCCTGGACTTCAATCTGGCAGGCAGTGCCAACTTGACATCATGTGTCCGAATTGACCTCGAAGCTCCGGGAGGTGCTGTCTACACGTTGAAGAACTATGGAGAGAGCAATCAATCTCCCTATGATGTGACGACCCTCTACAATGCGGAAGGCCCCGGAGATTACCATGTCACAGTATTCGAAGATTCCGGGTGCGGGAGTGGAACGGTGGATATTGTGGATCTCTTCATGGGGATCGGATCAAATCTCTCCCGTTCGTATGGAACTCCGCAAAGTCACGCTTATTCCTGCAGTGTTACGGACCGGGGGGTCGTGTCGGGTTGTGAGGGTGAAGATACCACTCCAACAGAGGTGAGCTGGGTGGATATCACAGCCAGCGCCTCGAATACCGGCCCCTATTGTGAAAGCCAGACCATCCAGCTAAGCGGCGGACCGGCCGGGATGGCTTCGTACAGCTGGACCGGGCCCAACGGGTTTACATCGGCCCTGCAGAATCCGACGATTCCCGGTGCCACAACGGCCATGGCCGGAACCTACACATTGACCGTACAGACAAATGACGGATGCACCGACACGGCGCAGACGACGGTGACCGTGTATGCCAATCCCACGCCCACGATCACCGGTCCGACCGAGACCTGCGAGGGGCAGAGCGTGACGCTGGATGCGGGAGCCGGATATGCTTCGTATCTCTGGAGCCCGGGAGGACAGACGACCCGGACGATCACTGTCAGTCCATCGAGCACAACGACCTTTTCGGTCACCGTATCCGACAGCAACGGATGCCAGGGCAGCGACGGCCACCAGGTGATCGTCCATGCCCTTCCGACGGCCAGCGCCTCGAATACCGGCCCCTATTGTGAAAACCAGACAATCCAGCTGAACGGCGGACCGGCCGGGATGGCTTCGTACAGCTGGACCGGGCCCAACGGGTTTACATCGGCCCTGCAGAATCCGACGATTCCCGGTGCCACAACGGCCATGGCCGGAACCTACACATTGACCGTACAGACAAATGACGGATGCACCGACACGGCGCAGACGACGGTGACCGTGTATGCCAATCCCACGCCCACGATCACCGGTCCGACCGAGACCTGCGAGGGGCAGAGCGTGACGCTGGATGCGGGAGCCGGATATGCTTCGTATCTCTGGAGCCCGGGAGGACAGACGACCCGGACGATCACTGTCAGTCCATCGAGCACAACGACCTTTTCGGTCACCGTATCCGACAGCAACGGATGCCAGGGCAGCGACGGCCACCAGGTGATCGTCCATGCCCTTCCGACGGCCAGCGCCTCGAATACCGGCCCCTATTGTGAAAACCAGACAATCCAGCTGAACGGCGGACCGGCCGGGATGGCTTCGTACAGCTGGACCGGGCCCAACGGGTTTACATCGGCCCTGCAGAATCCGACGATTCCCGGTGCCACAACGGCCATGGCCGGAACCTACACATTGACCGTACAGACAAATGACGGATGCACCGACACGGCGCAGACGACGGTGACCGTGTATGCCAATCCCACGCCCACGATCACCGGTCCGACCGAGACCTGCGAGGGGCAGAGCGTGACGCTGGATGCGGGAGCCGGATATGCTTCGTATCTCTGGAGCCCGGGAGGACAGACGACCCGGACGATCACTGTCAGTCCATCGAGCACAACGACCTTTTCGGTCACCGTATCCGACAGCAACGGATGCCAGGGCAGCGACGGCCACCAGGTGATCGTCCATGCCCTTCCGACGGCCAGCGCCTCGAATACCGGCCCCTATTGTGAAAACCAGACAATCCAGCTGAACGGCGGACCGGCCGGGATGGCTTCGTACAGCTGGACCGGGCCCAACGGGTTTACATCGGCCCTGCAGAATCCGACGATTCCCGGTGCCACAACGGCCATGGCCGGAACCTACACATTGACCGTACAGACAAATGACGGATGCACCGACACGGCGCAGACGACGGTGACCGTGTATGCCAATCCCACGCCCACGATCACCGGTCCGACCGAGACCTGCGAGGGGCAGAGCGTGACGCTGGATGCGGGAGCCGGATATGCTTCGTATCTCTGGAGCCCGGGAGGACAGACGACCCGGACGATCACTGTCAGTCCATCGAGCACAACGACCTTTTCGGTCACCGTATCCGACAGCAACGGATGCCAGGGCAGCGACAGCCACCAGGTGATCGTCCATGCCCTGCCGACGGCCAGCGCCTCGAATACCGGCCCCTATTGTGAAAGCCAGACCATCCAGCTCAACGGCGGACCGGCCGGGATGGCTTCGTACAGCTGGACC
The DNA here is from genome assembly GCA_035593605.1 of Thermoanaerobaculia bacterium. Taxonomy (NCBI): domain Bacteria; kingdom Pseudomonadati; phylum Acidobacteriota; class Thermoanaerobaculia; species Thermoanaerobaculia bacterium. The sequence continues at coordinate 213,680 of DAOSWS010000001.1, forward strand.
GGACCCAACGGGTTTACATCGGCCCTGCAGAATCCGACGATTCCCGGTGCCACAACGGCCATGGCCGGAACCTACACATTGACCGTACAGACAAATGACGGATGCACCGACACGGCGCAGACGACGGTGACCGTGTATGCCAATCCCACGCCCACGATCACCGGTCCGACCGAGACCTGCGAGGGGCAGAGCGTGACGCTGGATGCGGGAGCCGGATATGCTTCGTATCTCTGGAGCCCGGGAGGACAGACGACCCGGACGATCACTGTCAGTCCATCGAGCACAACGACCTTTTCGGTCACCGTATCCGACAGCAACGGATGCCAGGGCAGCGACAGCCACCAGGTGATCGTCCATGCCCTGCCGACGGCCAGCGCCTCGAATACCGGCCCCTATTGTGAAAGCCAGACCATCCAGCTCAACGGCGGACCGGCCGGGATGGCTTCGTACAGCTGGACCGGACCCAACGGGTTTACATCGGCCCTGCAGAATCCGACGATTCCCGGTGCCACAACGGCCATGGCCGGAACCTACACCCTGACCGTCGAAACTGTTGACGGATGCACCGACACGGCCCAGACAACCGTCGAAGTCAACCTGACCGCAACGGCCACCGCATCAAACGGGGGACCGTATTGTGAAGGAGAAACGATCCAGCTCAACGGCGGACCGGCCGGGATGGCTTCGTACGGCTGGACCGGACCCGGCGGGTTTACATCGGCCCTGCAGAATCCGACGATTCCCAACGCCACGAATGCCATGGCCGGAACCTACACATTGACCATACAGACAAATGACGGATGTACCGGGTCCGAGCAGACAACGGTTACCGTTCATCTGAATCCCACTCCCACGATTACCGGGCCAACCGAGACCTGCGAGGGGCAGAGCGTGACCCTGGACGCGGGAGCCGGATATGCTTCGTATCTCTGGAGCCCGGGAGGCCAGACAACCCGGACGATCACTGTCAGTCCATCAAGCACAACGACCTTTTCGGTCACCGTATCCGACAGCAACGGATGCCAGGGCAGCGACAGCCACCAGGTGATCGTCCATGCCCTGCCGACGGCCAGCGCCTCGAATACCGGCCCCTACTGTGAAAGCCAGACCATCCAGCTCAACGGCGGACCGGCCGGGATGGCTTCGTACGGCTGGACCGGACCCGGCGGGTTTACATCGGCCCTGCAGAATCCGACGATTCCCAACGCCACGAATGCCATGGCCGGAACCTACACCCTGACCGTCGAAACTGTTGACGGATGCACCGACACGGCCCAGACAACCGTCGAAGTCAACCTGACCGCAACGGCCACCGCATCAAACGGGGGACCGTATTGTGAAGGAGAAACGATCCAGCTCAACGGCGGACCGGCCGGGATGGCTTCGTACGGCTGGACCGGGCCCAACGGGTTTACATCGGCCCTGCAGAATCCGACGATTCCCGGTGCCACGATGGCCATGGCCGGAACCTACACATTGACCATACAGACAAATGAAGGATGTACCGGGTCCGAGCAGACCAGCGTTACCATCTATCCGGCGGCAGTAGCCAATGCATCCAATGGAGGTCCTTACTGTGAGGGACAGACCATAGAATTAACCGGGCTTCCCAGCGGAATGGCCGGTTATGTCTGGTCCGGTCCCGACGGCTTCTCTTCCGCGCTTCAGAATCCCACCATCTCCAACGCAACAGTTACCATGGCTGGAGCCTATACGTTGACGATTCAGACATCCGATGGGTGTGTCAGCACGGCACAGACAGAAGTGGAGGTTAACCTGACCGCCACAGCTGCCGCCTCCAATGGTGGGCCGTACTGTGAGGGTGAAACGATCCAGCTCATGGGTGGTCCCAACGGAATGGCGAGCTACACCTGGTCCGGACCCAACGGATATTCTTCGTTGCTTCAGAATCCCTCGATTCTCAATGCCACCACGGCGATGACCGGGACTTATACCCTGACGGTTCAGACAACGGACGGTTGCACGGGGTCGGCCCAGACCCTGGTCACCGTTGTATCTCAACCCCTGGCAGAAGCCGGACCGGATCGCTCCCTGACCTGCACGACTCTATCCGTCACACTGCTGGGTTCGGCCGGTGGAGGATCGGGTTCATTTTCATACAATTGGGTTCCGTCGACCGGTCTGGATAATCCAAATCTCGCCCAGCCTGCGTGTTCCCAGTCGGGGACCTACACGCTGACGGTTACCGACACAGTCACAGGGTGCACCGATTCCGATACCGTGGTTGTTTCTGACGACACAACGCCGCCCCTGGTCACCGCCGGTCCCGACAAGGTCCTGACCTGTTCAGTGACCGCGGTCATTCTGGAGGGAGGTGCTTCGGGAGGATCCGGCTCCTATTCCTACAGCTGGGCGCCTGTGATCGGGCTCAGCGACCCTGCAAGCCCCCAGCCCACTTGCAACCAGCCGGGAACCTACACCCTGACCGTTACCGACAATGCAACCGGATGCGTGTCCAGTGATTCGATGACCGTCACCGAGGTGACGCTGCTGCCCGCAGCCTCCTTTTCACCGTTGAATCAGACGGTTTGTGTCAATACTGAAGTATGCTGGACCAGCACATCCCTCTATGCGGACACCTATCTCTGGAATTTTGGTACCGGTACCGATTTCTCCTCAGATCCCAATCCCTGTTTCACCTACACGGAACCTGGAACCTACACGGTGACTCTGACCGTAACTAATGATTGCGGTGTGGATGTGGAGACCGGTTCGATCACGATCGATCCCGTACCGGAAGCTTCTTTCAACTACACAACACAGAGCGGCACGTACTGCGTGGGTCGGGCTGTGAACTTTACGGACACCTCAACCAATACTCCCATTTCCTGGCAGTGGGACTTTGGGGATGGTGCGACTTCAACCCTGCAGAACCCGTCCCATACGTACTCCATCGATGGGTCCTTCACGGTCACCCTCATCGCCTGCAACGTGTGCGGATGCTCCGAACCCTATACCCGCGAAATTACGATTATCGCGGACTGCAATACGAACTGCTCCGCCAACTCCCACCCCATCGGATGCGAGGGAGGAACTCCCGTTGAAGTTCTGGGGAATACGTCCACCGATACGGACAACTACAACACCAGCTACTACGCGTGTAAGCCCGACATTAACTATGGCGGACCCAACTTCACCTATCGCCTCAACTTCGATCCCGGCGCAAATTTCATCATTACACTGGAAGAAACGGTCCCGGAGCCCAATGGCTACGAACTGGACCTGATCCTTTCGTCGGAGTGCAATCCTCCCTCTTGCCTGGCCTGGGGGGACACCGATCTCGGGTTTGACGATTTTACTCCGGAAAACGATCGTTTCTTCCTCATCGTGGATGGAAGGGACGGAACCAGCGGCCCGTACAAAATCACGGTGACCTGTCTCCCGCCGGACCAGACCGGTTCCTGTTCCGGTCCCAGCTTCAGCGGCATTACTCAGGCCTTGGACAACGACCCGTGCGGTCTGGGTGGTGTTAAGGTTGTCTGGCCTGCTGTTGTGGATTGGGGAACCGATAAAAACGGCGACGCCTGCACCGGTGGAACCTTTGAAGTTCTTCGTGCGCCCGTGAGCAGTCCTGCGAGTGAGATCACCGTGGGCTCGGGTCTTTCCGGAATCGAGTATGTCGACATCTCGGCCGTGAGGGATGAAGATTATCTTTACCGGGTAAACGCTGTCAACTCCTGTTGCGCGGAGCCGACACGTACCGGGTTGACTGATGTTGGAACCGACAAAATTAACGCTCCACCCGTCTTTACTGGTCTTGTCAGCGCAATCGATGTCGATTCCCCAACGGGATGTGCAGCCTCGGGGATCGCTCTCTCCTGGCCGTCGGCTGACTTTGGTGACGCAACCGGATCGTATCGGATCCTTCGCTCCCTCGTCATTGAAGGCACCAACCCTGTAGTTCTGGAAGAAAGCTATACCGGGACTTCATATGTAGACACCACGGCAACTCCGAACATCATGTATTACTATCGGATTGAAGCCGTGAACGAGTGCGGGATCGCGGAGGATGGTGGAGGAGGGACCGTTCCGGGAATCGACCTGGCTGGAAGCCCGGGAGCCCGGGAACCCAGTCCGATGGACCAGGAACCCGCGGCGGAGCCCTTTCTCCTCGCGAAGAGCGGCACCGATGTTACCTTTTCCTGGGAGGAAACGGGTGTGACCTACAACCTGTACCGTGGATCCCTCGGAGCCCTCCGAAGCGGGTATTACGACCATTCCGCAATTTCCCAGTGCAACATTGTGGGGAATTCGATCACCTTCAATGTCGGGGATGGCAACTACTACTATCTCATCACAGCGTCCGCCTGTGCCGGTGGGGGAGAATCGTCCTATGGCAGGGACGGTACGTCAACTGAACGCCCGACCGCCGCCGATACCACAGGAATTACCTGCCCCTGATCAACGCCAGACAGAAAATTCTTACCGGGAGAGATATCCGAATCTCTCCCGGTTTTCTGTTTAAAAAGCAAAGATACGAAGGATTTCGCCTGCGACAAGTTTCATTTTCTTAATGAATATGTATTTCTGAGCTATCCCCGGTTGATCAATCTGATACAATTCTCGGGTGCCACCCAGGATCATCATTTCCCGGCTGAACCTCAACGGTTACAAGTCCTTTCCGGATAAGACGGATATCCGTTTTGATCCGGGTGTGAGCATTGTTGTCGGCCCGAACGGGTGCGGAAAGTCCAACGTCTGCGAGGCGGTCGCCTGGGTACTGGGAAGCCAGAGCCCCAAGGAGTTCCGTACGCAGGCCATGGCGGACGTGATCTTCGCGGGAACGAGGAAGCGAAAGGCCCTGGGGCTGGCGGAAGTTTCCATTACCTTTTACTCCGGCGATTCCAGCCTTCCCGGCGCCGCCCAGGAGATGGAAGTCTCCCGGCGCGTCTTTCAGGACGGGGGCGGAGAATATCGTATCGACGGAAAGGTGGTTCGGCTGAAAGATCTTTTGGACCTTCTGGGGGATACGGGGTTCAATTACTCCTCCTATTCCATCATCAGCCAGGGACAGGTCGAAGCCTTTGTTCAGATGCGGGGCACGGAGCGGCGTCAGCTCATTGAAGAAGCCGCCGGAATTGCCCGGTTTCGAGAGAAGAAGCGCCAGACTGTTCTGAAGCTGGAAGAGACGCGGGGCAACCTTCAGCGCATCGAAGATATCCTCCAGGAGAAGGAGAAGCAGCTCCATTCGCTGAAGGTCCAGGCCGGCCGTGCCCGCCGTTACCGTGATCTCGAATCCCGCGTCATGGAGCTCCAGCGGCTTCTTCTTTTCAGCCAGTTCCATCAGTTGACGGAGGAGCGGCTTAACCTGGAGGGACAGTACCGGGATTCTCACCTCTCTGAAAGCAAGCTCTCAGCCGAGCTCGGAGAGCTGGAAAAAACTTCCGCAGAGGCAGAAACCGCTCTGCTCGCCTGGAATGAGAGAGCATCAAGTCTGGATCGGGATTACCAGGAGAAGATGTCTGAAATTTCAAAGTCCCGCGCCCTGATCGATGTACTGGAAAACCAGATACAGACTCTGGCACAGACCCGTGAACAGATCGGAGCCGAGATCGGACAGGGAGTAAAAGAGCGCCATGAGACCGGGGTTAAACTTGCCAGACTCTCGAAGGAAATAACCCGTCAGGAAACGCATGTGACTACCCTGAAGGATGCTCTTGCAACCATGGAGCAGGATGGGGCCGGATTCGATGGGGAGGAAAGAAACATACGCACCAGACTCGAAGAGGAACGCCACACCCTGGTGAGCCGTCTCGAAAAGAGAGAATCACTCAATGCACGGCTTGTGGAAACCCAGGCTTCTCTTTCCTTCGATCATCGTGAATGGGAACGGGTCTCTTCCGAACTGATGTCGATGGAAAAGGAGATTCGAACATTCGAAGAGGAAAAGTCTACTCTGGCGGTATCCCGTAAAGAGCTTGAAAAAGACCGAAAGAAAGTGCTCGATAGGATTGAGGCGCTGGATCTGGAACATGGAAGCCTGACGGAATCCAGAGAACGGGATATCCAGGAGCACGCCTCTCTTTCCACCCGGATTGACGGATGGGAGACGACACTTCTGGATCTGGAAAAACGGATTCAGATCCTGCAGGATCAAAAGCGGCTCCCCGCTCTCGTCGAGATGCCGGATTCCTGGGAGCCTTTTGCCGACACGCTCTTTCATCTTATTGCCGAGGCTTCCCTCGGGGAGATAGATTCCTCGGTCACCGTCCGGAAGACAACGATAAATCTGCCCGAAATCGAGGGGGCCACGCCGCTGAACGCCTTCCTGAAGCTTCATCCCGAAGCGCCTTCCTGGCTTCTCTCGGCACTTCCGGGAATCTACCTTGTAGAGGAGAAAAACCTCGACAAACAGGTTTCGGCTTACCCTCACGTCCTCTTTTTCTCCTCCACAGGATCTTTCGCCTGGGGCGGGCTGCGCGGGTCACCGCCCTATGCGGCCGCAGGCACCTTTTCAGAGACGATTCACTTTCGAACGATCCAGGAAAACCTTGAAAAAGCACGGAAAACGCGCGGGGAGCTGGAATCCAGAATTTCGAAGACGGAAAAGAAGATCGAAGAAACCCGCTCAAACCTCGCGGACACAAGAGATAAAGGAGCCACAGTTCAAAATTCTCTGTCTGACGCGATCCGGCGATCGGAGGAAGTAACCCGAAAGCTCTCCACCCTCCGTACATCGTGCGCTCACCTTCGGGAGGCCCGGAAGGATTTCGAAGGACGGAACAAAGTGGCTGAGACATCACTCGGAGAGATGAAAGCTCAGCTGACGGTCCTGGACAAGGAGATTGAGGAAACCAAAGTATGCATCCAGAATCTGTCCAGGGACCTGGAATCTAAACTGGGAAACCTGACAAGCTGGAGGTCCCGGCTGCAGGAGGAACGCTCAGCCTGTCAGAAAGCTGAGATGGAACTGATGAAACTGCAGGAAGAACATCGGTCTCTCCTGCGAAAGCGGGATGATCTGGACGCTCATACTGCCTCCCTCAGGGAGCGGGATGTTCAGACGGAGAAGCAAATCGACCTTGTGGGAGAGACGCGGACAGAGCAGACAGGAATCATTGAAGCTGTCGAAAGTACGGCAGGAACGTTAGCACTGGAACGGGAACGATTGAAAGCGGAAGGTGAAAAGCTCCGCGAGAAGAAGACAAAAAGTGAGACGTCATTGCGGGAAGTCCGCCACCGTCTCGATTCCGCGCGGGAACAATCGGCTCAGGTGTCGACCCGGCTTGAAGTGGCCAGGGTAAAACTTCAGGAAGTTGCGCAGCGCAGCCATGAAATTTTTCACGTCCCACCGGGCCGGCTGGAAGGGATTTCAGAGGAGATCTCGATGGAGGATGCCCAGTCGGAACTGGATAATACCCGAAATGCATTACAGCGCCTCGGAGCCGTGAACCTGCTTGCGGAGGAGGAATTCACGAGCATTGAGTCCGATGTGGAGCTGATCCGGAAGGAAAAGGGCGATCTTGTCGGATCCCTGAACGGACTGAATGCCACCGCGCAGGAGCTGGAACAGACTGCGCAGAGGATGTTTCTGGATACGTACAGTGAGGTGAATCGAATCCTGGGGACTTATATCGAAAACCTCTTCCGGGGAGGACACGGAGAGTTGAGACTTCTGGATGAGGAAAACCCCCTTGAATCGGGTGTTGATATCTTTGTTCAGCCCCCGGGAAAGCGTCTTCAGAATATGCTCCTGCTTTCCGGTGGAGAAAAGGCGCTGGCAGCCCTGGCTCTGCTGATGGCCCTCTTCCGCTTCCGGCCCTCCCCCTTCCTGATCCTGGATGAAGTTGACGCAGCACTGGACGACGCCAACGTGGAACGGTTTATTCATCTGGTCGAGGAAGTACGATCCGATACCCAGGTCATCCTGATCACCCATAACCGGCGAACCATGGATCTGGCCGATCTCCTCCTGGGAGTCACGATGGAGGAGCCCGGGTGCAGCAAGGTGATTACCCTTCCGACGACCCGGGTCTGATCAAAGACAGGAAGAGGCGTTCATAATCATCCGCTACCCGCTCCCAGGTATACCTGGTCTCCACAAGTTTTCTCCCGTGAATTCCCATTTGTTTCAGCCGGCCGTGTTGTCCGGCGAGTGATTCCATTGCCCCGCAGAGGGCTTCGACCTTACCCGGGGGAACCGTGACTCCCGCGTCCGAACTCTGGATATCTGCCGCGACTCCAACGATCGAGGTCGTAAGGACGGGACAGCCGCAGGCCAGGGCCTCAAGAAGAACGAGGCCGAACCCTTCCTGACGGGCATCGGTGGAGGGCAGAACAAAGAGATCCGAAGCCCGATAGAAGTCCGGAAGGGACTCGTCGGGTACGAATCCGGAAAACGTGACCTGGCCCTCCAGGTTCAAATTTGATACAAGCTGGCGGTAGCGGGAAAGCTCTTCCCCTTTCCCTCCCACATTCAACAGGACGATCATTCCCCTGTCTTTCAGGATCTTCATGGCGTCAAGAAGAAGATCGAGTCCCTTGTACCCGTGCTGACGATCGAGGATGCTCAAAAAGGAAAGGGTCAAAGCGGAGTGATGCACTTGATCCGGCCCGGCGGAAAACCGGCTGGTGTCCACACCCCAGGGAATGGCGGTGATTTTGTTCTGAAAGGGCCGCAGGTGGATGGAATATTTCGCGTATTCTCTGTGGGAAACGACGATTCGGTCGGTGCGGTGCAGGACCCATTTCAGGAAGATCGAATTGTAGAGCCGGGCAAGGATGGATTTGGCCCCGGATCCGTAAATATCATTGTGGTAGGTGAGAACGAGGGGCTTCTTCTGGATTCGGGCGGCGAGGGATCCCCATTCGGAGAACCAGACAGTGGGGAGGTGGATGTGCACAAGATCGGGATGAAAAGCCAGCAGGGCTGCGAGGATTCCAGGGGTCAGGTTGGTGTTACTGACCTTTCCAAAATAGGGAAGGCGTACGACTTCGATCCCGTCCACCCTGTCCGTGCCGCCCCCCTCGTCCGCGCATACCACCCGAACACGATGGCCGCGCCGGACAAGATTGCGCCCCAGGTGGTAGACCGTCTGTTCCACGCCCCCGATATAGGGTGGAAACCGGACGACCGACTCAGCGATCTTCATAGGCGAGTCCCATTGTGATGACCTGATCGTGCTCCTCACGCCCGGATGCCCGAAGATGAAGCTTCTCAAGGGTCGAAGTAAACCGGGACCATTCGTACGAATAGATGGCCCCGTGGGTCAGGCGCCCATGGCGGGCGGCGTAGCGACCGAGAAAGTATTTCGGAGGACTCTTCTGTTCGCTTCGCAAATAGGAAATCGCGGTTCGGCCGGTTACGAGGTAGAAACCGTAGGGATCGTTCACCAGGACAACCGCATCTTCGGGGAGTCGAAGGCCGGCCTCCCGTGCAACGATTCCATTCACCGAGTTCATTGTCCAGAGATCCCGGTTTTCGGCTGTTGAACCTACCAGGTAGAGAAGAATCCCGGCTGAGACAAGAACGATTCCAACGGGAACCATGCGGTGAATCCTTCGGCCTGCACCGATGATCCGGCAGATACCGGCAAGATAAAAGGGCAGAACCAGCACGAAATAACGCGGACTCACGACAGGAATGATACAGAGGAGGGCCAGGTGAATCGGGAGAAGGAAGGCAAGGAAAGAGGATTGCCGGGCCGCGGCGAGTCCTCCGATCAGGAGGAGAAGGCCAATGGGCCAGAGGGGAGGAGGGACCGAGGCGGGATCGTGATAGGAATCGGAAAAGACAAGGGACTGGGGCAGAGTCTCGTTCAGGATTCTGGCAAAGTTGGAACCGGCCCGCTGGATCAGCCTCAGATCCGTTGGCTGGAGCAGCTCCTGGGTCTCTCCCGTCCAGGTGTCAGCCAGAAGGGGAGTCCGGCTGGGCTGGAGGAGGCCCGGCTGGGCCCAGAGGGTCCATCCCACGAAGGGGAGGGAAGCCAGCAGGGCGATCAGCACGGGGACGATCGTTGCCCGGCGGCGGAGGAAACGATAGAGGCCATCCAGACCATAGGCCAGGGGAAGCATGAGGCCGATCGGTTTCAGCAGAGGAGCCAGAAGGAGAGGGAGAATCATCCATCGTTCCCTTCCTTTGACGTAGAGGACCACAGCGGCCATGATCACAAGGGCAAGGGGAATCTCTCCCTGGATCCGAAGGATATACCGGGCCAGATTTGACAGGCAGAGAAAGAGGATGATCCAGTGAGATTCGGGGGCCGGAAAGACTCGATAGACCAGGATGAGCAGCCCCAGAAAGAAAAGGATGAGGTGGATGCGTAGCAGGTTATAGTTCAGATCGAAGAGGAGGATCTGGGGTGCCAAAATGGCGGGATATGCGGGTGGATAGAGGATAAAGGAGGGAGCCTCCGGATGGCTGATTTCCGTAAGGCCTTTGCCTTCAGCAAGAGCCTTGCCGGCGACGAGAAACCCGCCGCTGTCGTACCGGGGATAGTAGGACATCTGAAAGGCCCGACCGAGGAGGAAGGTAAGTGCGGCGATTGCCAGCCAGGTGACCCAGCGGCCCTCCTTTGTTGCCCGGTTCCAGAATGAAGGGCTAGGCACCGGCGGCCGCCACTTCACGATAGAATTCTTCCAGCCGGGAAAAATGAAGTCCTGCGTCCCAGCGGGAGGAGATCTTCAGGGCTTCCCTGTGCATCGTATTCCACTCTTCACGGTTGTGATGGAGCCGGATCATGGCTTCTGAAAGTGCCTGCGCGTTCCCCGGCGGGACCAGTATTCCACTCTTTCCATCCAGAACCATTTCAGGGATACCCCCGATCGAAGAAGCAATTAGGGGAACTCCGGCCATGGCTGCCTCCACAAGAACCAGGGGATGGTTCTCTCTCCAGATCGAAGGCAGGACCAGGACATGGGACTCGTAAAGAATATCGGTAATCACACTGCCAGGAACCTTACCTCTGTATCGAATGGAAGGATTCTTCCCGGCCAGGTTTTCGATTTCCTGCCGGAGCGGACCCTCCCCGGCGATAACGAGCTTCATTCCTTCCGAAGGATCGATCCGGGCCCAGCTGTCCAGGAGGACCCTGACACCTTTCTGCAAGGTAAGGCCGCCGATATAGGTGATCTGAAAGGAGTTTTCCTGTCGCTGATCCGGGGGTGCCGGGGGCCTGGGAACGCCGAGGGGCAGATGTTCGATGCGGGATTGGCGAAAAATTCCGAATTCGGCGTGGGTATCCGCAAGATGTCGGCTTGGAGACAGAACGAGTGCGGGACCTGATCCCATGGCCCACTGCTTCGCCGCTTTATAGACCCGGCAGGGGAGGGGAAGGTCGGGACAGGGGCCCCAGGAACGGAATGGACAGGTGAAGATGGCATAGGGACAGATCGCGGCAAAATCGTGAAGAGTATGGATCGCAGGAATTCCTGACCGCTTTGCAACACGGAAAATGGCGTGCGAGAAACCGTCGATTTTATGGGTATGGAGAATATCGGGCTGAAATCGCTGAAAGATGGATCTCAACAGCGGCACCATGCGGGGATTGTAAGCGTCCAGATAGTGCCATAGAGCTTTGGTCAGGGGCGAGCTGGTCGAAAGGTTTCGGATTCGGGCTACATTTTTTTGCGGACATGAAATTACGTGAATCCCATCGATCTCGTCTTCCTGAATTTCATCCGCGTCACCCAGAACCAGCAGAGCCGCTTCGTGCTTCCCCTTCAGATGGTGCACGACGTCCCACGCATAGTTCTCAGCACCTCCCGTTCTCCACTTTCCCTGTGCTGCGGCGACTAGAATTCTCATTGAAAGGTATTGTACCCCAATCCTTGCTTGCGATAGGAACCCTCTTCCGGTAGGATACATCCGGGAAAGGAGCCTGCATGAGCGAATTTAAGCCGTATGTCCCCGCCGAGACCCGGTACCGGGATGTAACGATAAGAGCCCTGATCACCGGGGCTCTCTTTGGCGCCATCTTCGGGTCTGCGAATGCCTATCTCGGCCTGAGGGTCGGATTGACGATTTCCACGTCGATTCCCCTTGCCGTTCTCAGCGTAGCGGTTTTCAAGCTGCTGGAACGGGTTTCGCGGAAGACAAATATTCTGGAATGCAACATCGCCCAGACGATGGGGTCGGCGTCCTCTTCCCTTGCCTCCGGGGTGATCTTTACGATCCCCGCTCTATACATGTGGGGATTTGATCCTCCGCTGGTTCAGATCGGCATTCTTGCCCTCCTCGGCGGCATTCTCGGCATTCTCTTCATGATTCCGCTTCGTCCCTATCTGATCGTGAAGGAACACCATGAGCTTCCCTACCCTGAAGGAACGGCGGCGGCACAGGTGCTGATTGCGGCCGACGCCGGGGGAGCCCGGGCTCAAAATGTCTTTATCGGTCTGGTCGTCGGGGCCGTGTACAAAGTCCTCCTTTCTTTTGGAAAACTCTGGGCGGAGGAGATTAACATCAAGATTCCCTCGTTGAAGAAGGGAATCATCGGGCTCGACCCGACGCCGGCACTCCTGGGTGTGGGATATATCCTCGGGTACCGCATTGCAGGGATCATGGTGGCCGGAGGGATCCTTTCCTCCCTTGTTCTTATCCCCATGATCGCCCACTTTGGAGAATCTGCGGTTCACCCTCTCTTTCCTTCCCTGGATGTCCCCATTTCCGCCATGTCCGCCAAAGATATCTGGCAGAACTACGTCCGGTACATCGGAGCCGGCGCTGTCGCCTTTGCCGGCATCCTGACTGTGCTCCGTTCCCTTCCCACGATGATGCAGAGCCTGATGGACGGGTTGAAGGGATTTACTTCCGAGGGAAGAAAGGTGGGGGTCGCGCCGATTCGAACCCAGCACGATCTGCCCATGTCCGTTGTCCTGATTGGGGCTGCGGTTGTCGTCGGGGTTACCATGATTTCCTCGCACGTTCTGGGTGTGGGAGCCTCGATACCCCTGCGGGTCTTTGGTGCCCTCTGTATCGTTCTCTTTGCCTTCATGTTCGTAACGGTTTCCTCCCGTATCGTCGGTCTGGTGGGGGTTACGTCCAACCCTACGTCGGGAATGGCGATCGTGACACTTCTGGGAACCAGCTCAATCTTCTACCTCCTGGGATGGACGGACGATGCTGCAAAGGCCACAGTCCTCACGATCGGGACCGTGGTTTGCGTGGCGGCTTCCATTGCCGGAGATATTTCGCAGGATCTCAAGTGCGGGTACATCATCGGGGCCACCCCTTCCCGGCAGCAGATTGTTGAGCTCATTTCAAGCCTTACTTCGGCGTTTGCCATTGCCGCCGCAGTCTTTTTTCTTGGGAAGGGGCTTGGTTTTGGAACCGAAGCCCTGCCCGCGCCGCAGGCCACCTTGATGAAAACGGTCATCGAAGGTGTCCTTCAGGCCGATCTTCCCTGGGGACTCGTACTCACCGGCGCGTCCCTGGCTCTCGTTGCCTCCCTGCTGGGGGTACCTCCGCTTCCTTTTGCTGTGGGCATCTACCTTCCCGTGAAGACGATGACCCCGGTCTTTGTCGGTGGCGTTCTTCGTTCCCTCGTGGAGTACCGGGCACGCCGACGGGGACAGGACATGGATCAACGCAGGGAAAAGGGTGTTCTTCTTGCTTCCGGCATGATCGCCGGGGAAGGCCTTGTGGGGGTAGGCCTTGCCGTTTTTGCCTATATTTCAGGCCGGAAGCCGGAGGGCTGGGGCCTTGAGTTTTCGGGGTATGGAGACCAGATCGCCGCCATGGCGGCCTTTACCCTCCTGGCCTTTTTCCTCGTTCGAATGACCCGTCTAAAGCCGGAATCTGAATAGAGGCAGGGCCGACCCCTTGATCGTGAAGAGGATCGAAAAAAGAAGCAGATCAGGGTTCTTCGGACCGGAACGACCTTAATACTTCTTCAAAATCGGGCTGGTTCTTCTCAAAACGGGAAGGCAGGCTCCACAGGAGAACCTGGTGATAGTAAGATCCCAGGTCCACGGATACATGCCAGTACCGGATACGGGTATTGTTGATCGAGCCAAGGATCTCATACTTCACGGCAGGATAGTCCACGATATTCAGATTGTAGGGTCCTTCCACCTTCGGATTTTCCAGGGAATTCACGAGGATCCCGCTGGCGATCTGACTGAATTGTTCCAGATCCACATCTTCGTCAAAATCCATTTTCGATTCGCTCAGGATCGTGCAGTAGGCCTCCCGGGCCAGGTTTCCCATTTCCAGATCGGCGCTGTCATTCAGACGGCCGTTGAGAAAGGACCACGAGCCCGGCCTGGAAATCGAAAACTGTCCCTCCAGAAACTGCACCGCTTCAGGAGGTTTGTTCGCAATGGCCGTTTTGAAGAAGGAGCTGGCTACAATCACGGTCATGATGACGATGATTACGAAATTTAGGAAGATGCCGATTCCCGCGGGAATCAGGATCCCTTTCCATCCATGTTTCGAAATTCCAAAGAGGGCCGCGATTCCGCAGATGAGTCCGAGAAAATAGAGGACAAGCGCAACGGATGCAATAACAAGGCTGCGGGTTCCCGTGGCGTCATCCAGGGGAAAGGCTGCTTTGACCAGGATATTCATGCCTACAACCACGAGCGGAGCGATCCAGCTTGCCTTCGCGAGCTGGACCGAAAGTGGTGGTTTCGCTACGGCCGTTCCGGGAGATGAAATGACGGGTCCTGGCTGCATTGAGATCTCCTTCCTTGTTCCCTTCTCATCGTATGATAGCGTAACCGGGATACGAACGAAACGGTTTAGTGAATTCAGACATCGGGCCGGCGGGCGATCCAGATATCCTTGACGGCCAGTCCGTGGTAAGCATCCTTGCTGGGACACCAGGGAATCTTGTCAACGAGCCCAAGGCCTGAATTCTTCAGATTGTTCCGGATCTCCCCTGGTGTGAAATAGCGCTCCTTCAGCGTCGAGACAATTTCACCTTCCCCGTCGCGCACGGTGACGATGGCTTCGGACATTCGGGTGCCCGACGAGTAGCGGGTCTCCATGACCATGGTGAAGTCGGATTCTTCATGGATAAATGGGGTGCGGGATCCCCAGATTCGCTTAAAGGCGAGCTTGGTGTTCGTATCGAAGATGAACCATCCCCCGGGGACCAGGAGCCGGTACGTTTCGTCGAAGGTGGAAGACAGATCGGAAAGGGTCAGGAGGTGATTCAGGCTGTCATACAGGTTCAGGATGACATCAAAGGGCTGGCGGAAGGGGAGGTTCTGCATCCGGGAAACGACAAAGGGAAAGCTCTGGCGGTGGGAGGAAGCGAGACGCTGTCCGATCGAAAGATCGCACCCGGTTATGTCGAAAGCCCGATCGGCCAGGTAAGCGCAGAGATGCCCGGGACCGCATGCAACTTCCAGGATCCGGGATCGGCGGTGGATCCCGTATGTTTCAAAGATCGACATGATTGCGGGTCGAAGGAATGCGAAAAATGGGCGGGAAAGCACCCGGTTGTAATAGGGGGCAATTCGGTCGTAAATCACCATTTCCCGATAATCGTCACGGGGCCGTCATTCACCAGATCGACCTCCATCAGGGCCTGAAATACTCCCGTTTGAACGGGTACCCCCTGGGCATTCAGAGCGGCCACAAAGTTTTCGAAGAGAACCTTTGCCTCTTCGGGTGGGGCCGCCGCATCGAAAGAAGGCCTCCGTCCGCGGCGGATGTCGCCCGCAAGGGTGAACTGGGAGACGGCAAGAATCTCGCCTCCGATATCCTTTACGCTCCGGTTCATTTTGTCCTCTTCATCGGGAAAGATTCGCAGGTTTACGATCTTATCCGAAGCCCGGCCAAACTGTTCCTCCCGGTCTTTTTTTTCGATTCCGACAAGAAGGAGAAGGCCTTTTCCGATTTGCGCCACCGTCTTTCCTTCCACCCGTACGGACGCCTTCTGTACTCTCTGGATGCAGATAATCATGAGCGAATCCTCTTCATTCCCTGTCGAAGGGTTGAGAGAGTCTTCACTTTCAGGATTGAACAGAGGACCAGGAAGAGGGCAAAGCCTGCAGCAATAAACAGGGTCAATCGCAATAACGTGAGGGCGATCCCCGATCCTGCGGTGAGCGGAAAGAAGGAGAGTGCCTGGATCAGAACGAAAGCCATGACTCCGGATGCCACAATGATGCGCAGGGCTTCCGTGCCCATCGCCCTCCATGAAGGGGAAATGCCGGCCCTTCCGGCAAAGAGGATCATGACCAGAACCTGAGCGTACCCGCCCAGGCTTGTGGCCAGGGCGATACCGGACTGGGCCATCCGGGGAACGAGAAAAACGCAACCGGCTGTAAAAACCAGAAGGTCAATGGCGGTGGCGACGGCCGGGGTCCGTGTGTTCTGGTGGGCAAAGAAGGCTGAAGCCAGCATTTTGCTGATCGCGTAGGCCGGGAGAGAAAGTGCGTAGTATCCAAGGGCTTCGGCCACAAGGAGAGTATCGGAACTTGAAAACCTTCCTCCCTCGAAGAGGACCTTGATGGAAGGTTCCGCCAGGATCCAGAGTCCGGCGGCCGCAGGAATCGTAACCCATAATCCAAGGTTGATTCCGGAGGTCAGGGTCGTCAGGAACCGATCGCGATCCTTGACTTCCCGGGACATGCCGGGAAGGAATACCGTAAAGAGCGACATGACCACGCCGCCGTATACCAGGTGGTTGACCCGGTAGGCGTAGTAAAGGACACTGACGGCCGAATCCCCGATGGACGCTGCAAACCTCGTACCTACGAGCTGATTGATTTCGTAGATGCCCAGGACAAAGAGCCCCGGCACCATGAGCTTCAGCACCTTCCAGACGGCAGGGTGAGAGAAGGGGCGGACTGGATTGAGGGAGAGTCCCAGCCGACGAGCCACGACGAGCTGGCTTCCCATCTGCAGGACGCCTCCGACAAAGACGCCTGTCGCGAATCCCAGAGTAGGGTGCTGATAGACCCTCCCAAGAAGAAGACCGCATACGATCATGCTGAGGTTCAGAAAGATCGGGGTGGCGGCAGGGAGGTAAAACCTGTCGTGGGCGTTGAGGATTCCCTGAAAGAGCCCGGCGAGGGAGATGAGAAAGAGGTAGGGGAACATGACCCGGTTCAGCATGACGGTAAGCTCGAATTTCCCGGGAGTAAGGATAAATTCTCGGGCGAACAGGGAAACGATCCATGGAGAGAAGACAATGCCCGCCACGGTAATGGCGGTCAATATAAAGGTCAGGGAATAAAGAAAAACCGCGGCGAACTTCCAGAGATCCTCCGAGTTCTCCTGGTTGCGTGACTCGGAGAAGACGGGGATGAAAGCAGCGTGGAGGGCTCCCTCGGCCAGGAGAGCCCGGAAGAGGTTGGGGATTCGAAAGGCGACGATGAAGGCGTCGGCCTGCATGCCCGCACCCAGGACGAGAGCCAGGACCTTGTCCCTGGCGTATCCCGTGACCCGGGAAAGAAGTGTGATCAGGGTGACCCCACCGACGGTCCGAACCCGGTTCATGCCTTCAGAACGGAACGTTTTTTGACTTCACCAATGAGGGTCTGAATAAAAACCTGGAACTGGTGGGCAAGAAATTCTTTCTGCTTCAGGCTTTCCGTGCTCTTCAGATCGAAATAGAATCGATCCACGGTTCCCCAGTCTTTGTACATAAGATATTTCATGTATTTAACGTGGAAGGATTCCAGCGATCGCAGGAGCTTCCGAAAGGTAGGTCGGGATCCTTCCTCGGTAAATTTAACCGCTTTTTCCTGGAGGTCGAGCAAGGCTGTCAGCAGCTGGACCGACTGTTCGCGGCGGTTCTGATAGTAGGGAAAGATAATCTCACCCTTGAGTTCCTTACCGGACGCCACGGAGAGGATTGAAATGATGTTCTGCTGAAAGAGATCCCTGCAGATTCCCTGGGAATCCTCGATCTTTCCATGGACGACCTGCGGATCGAGGAGGAGGTTGACATCGACCAGCTCCAGTTCCATGACCTTTCGCAGTTCCATCCGGCTGGAGAAGAGCATCGACTCGATCTGATTCTTAATTGCGTCCTCCCTGATAGAGGGTATGGCGCGTTTGTTGATCGTGATTTCCAACTCTTTCCAGGTATGGTGGATCAGGGCAAAGAGCATAACCGCGGAGGGGTAGTCTTTCCGGTTCTCAAGGATGGAGGAGACGTGCTGGAGGTATTTCAGGATTTTGAACTGGAACATTACGATGGTGAGGTAGGGTCCGCCGTAGGCGTGGTGTTTCAGATCCTTGAGGAGGGGGTGGAGGCTTTCCTTGGATACCTCTGCCAGCCTGGGAAGAGACGTACCTCGAAAAAGGGGAGAGAAGGTCGGATGGTACTCCATGATGGACTTGAGAAGACGGCCGAAAGCGAAGTAGGTCTGGAGGGACAGATAACTCACGGAGGAGAGGTCTCCGGCGATCTTGATGAAATCCTGTACATGTTCAATGGCTTCGGAAAGTTGAGTGGCAACGGCGGTGCCGCTGTCGGAAGAGTCCGAACGCAAGGATTCCAGGTAGATCATGAACTGGGTAAAGTGAAGCTGGTCCTCCCCGAGAAGCAGCCGCAGCGCAATCAGAAGCCTTTCCAGCCCGGAACGGACACAGGCGATTTCCGGCCGATAGTTATGAAGCGAGGCATGCTCCTGCTCGTAAGTACTCATGGGAAGATGCTCGAGATCAAAAAAGCAGGCGATAGCCTGGACCCACATTTCCATTTCGAAAACCTGCGGGTCGGTCTCTCTCCCTTTTAGAACGGAAATCCCAGACTCATGAACCATTGATCCTCTGGCTGACCCTCCTCAGGATCCAGTTTTTTCCCGTAGTCTACACGCAACGGCCCGACGGGGGTGAGGACAAAGATTCCCACACCCACACCATGCTTCAAACGGTCCAGGGAGATGTCTTCATGCTTCTGAAAGACATTGCCGCTGTCCAGGAATACACTAACACCGAATTGATTAAGGAGCAAGGATCGGAACTCTACATTGGCAAGCAGAACGCCAAGTCCTCCCAGGGGTTCGTACTCCTCCAGGGTCTCACCTTCGATCCCGAGTGTGTCGCGTGCGTAGGCCCGGTGAGAGGTTCTGCCTCCCGAAAAGAACCGCTCTCCAATTGGTACAGATTCGCTTCCGAGGGGACGAATCCCTCCATAGCGAAGGGAGAGGATGAGTGTCGATCGTGCCTGTACCGGGAGATGAACGGTCTGGTGACCGAACCATTTTACGAAGCTTGAGTCGGTAAAGGTAGTCTCCGGAGACCATCGGATTTCAAAGGATGTGAAGGTGCCCCGGAGAGGATACACAGGATCAAGCCTGGAATCGTATACATAGGATAGAACCGGGTAAATCATGGTACGCTCTTCCGCATCCCCCCGGTTGATCAGATAATCCTTTGCATTATCTGGCCGCTGGACCGAATATTCGAGACGCAGGAATCCCTGGCTTCGGGGACCCCATTCCCGCATGTATTCCACAAAAGCATTTTCCTTTAATAAATCGAAGGAAGTCCATCGTTCGCTGGTTCGATAGACGACACCGGTTGTGGGGAAGGCGGTCCCCCAGGTGTCGGGTACCCGGTAGGTAAGCCGAAAATGCTGCTCCCGGTTTGAAAGCCGGGTCGTCAGGCCCAGATAATGGCGGCGACCGAAGAGGTTCATCATGGAATATCCCAACTTGATCCTGAATTGCTCCTCGGTGTCATATCCGAGCCCATAGGCAAAGGCGTGATGCTTGTCCTCTTCGACATCGATGCGAACGTGATCGATTGAGGAGTTTTCCGACGAAGGAACACGCTCAATGTCGACACGCTTAAATAAGCCCGTCGAGTAGAGATCTTCCTGGATGTCGTAAAGCTTTTGCTGGGAGAGAATATCCCCCGTATGCAAATCGAGGTCGTGACGCAGGGTCTCACGGTTTATGGTCTGAAGTCCCCGGATGAACACCTTTCCTGCGTATCGCTGAGAGCCCGGCTGACATTGATAGGTCAGATCGATGGTCCCATCATGGATGTTTGATTTGACAGATACCGTGGCCTCCAGATAGCCGGAATTAAAAAGACTGTTTTGGAGTATGGCGAGATCTCGCGAGGGAATTTCCTCCCGCATCGGCTGGCCGGCACGTGCTTCCAGGTTCAGACGGAGATCTTCCCCGAGATCGGGGAATCCCTCCATGAAGACCTTCCCGATCTGAAGGGAAGAACCCTCGGCAATGGGATAGGTCACACGGACAACCCTCTGAGTTGAGTCGATGTCCGTAATGGGAGTGTCGACGGCTGCTTCCAGAAACCCCCGATCGGAGTATGCGGCCTCGATATAGGACTGTCCATTTTTTACTGCGTCCGGGGTAATCCTCTTCCCAACCCGTATCCCCACTTCCTTTGTCAGGATGGCGTCGTTCAGCTGTTCATTCCCGGTGAAGGAAAGGTCACCCAGTGTGTACCGTTCCCCCTTGAACATGACAAAGACCAGGCGGCTGCAGTTGCAGGAATCATCGTCCACCAGGGACACGGTGATCTTCGCGCGGTAGTACCCCTTTCGATGCAGCCGGGCTTCATAGTCCTGAATCAGCGTTTGGAGTTTGGCGTCTTTCAGTCCCTCCCGGGCGAAGAGCTTATCGATCTTTCGCTGCAGGGATCGGGGCGCAGGTTCTCCCTCGAAGCGCACGTCCACCGGCCGATCACAATGGGTTTCAATTGGAAGAATGATTCCCCTCTCGCCCTGTTCAATACGGGAAAGGGTCAGAGTCGCATTAAGGTACCCCTGCTTGAACAATTGCTGGCGTGTCTTGCGGAGAAAAGCATGAATCCGGGAAGGTTGAAAGGGCTTCTCCATCAGTTTGTCGAAGGCATGATCCAGGATATGGGAGCACTCCCCGGAGAGATTCACCCGTTCCACGGGAAGACGTTCTCTCCGATCTATATTCACAAGAAGGGATTTTTCCCACTCGTCAGGACCCGGTTTGAGCTCCAGACGGACTTCGCCGTTCAGGTAGCCTTCCCCGTTCAGCATATGCTGAAGCTTTTCGCGGGCGGTGGGAAGAATATCCTCTTCCCAGAACCAGCCCGGTGCAGACATCCCCAGTGCCTTCTGTACTGCCTTTCGACTGAATCCCCGGATGCGGATGGACTGGAGAAGGATTTTCGGTCTTACCTTGAACGTGAGGGTGTTTTCATCCAGGATTGCTTCCACGTTTGCCGTAATGCCGCTCTGCATGAGCAGACGGATGGAGTCCTGAACTGCCTCGGGGCTGAGTTCCCTGCCTTCCTGAACCGTGATCAGCCTGGCGAGGGCAGCGACATTGGCCGGAGGGGCGCCCTGGAGACGGACATGGTCGATCACCTGTGCCGACATGCCGGAAGAAAGGAGTACGAGGAAAAAGAACTGCTTCAAAATCTCAGCCTCCGATGGATCTCAAAGAAGTAACTGCCATCCGGTTCTCGGAGAAGATTAATATAGGCTCCGTACCCGATGGAGCACTCGACGGAAATAAGATCCTCACGGTTGGAACTGGTTGTAAAGACATAATTAAAGATACAATTTCGATTAATCTGTTTGCTGACCGTCACCCGGGCCGTGGAAACGGTATCTCCCCCGACAATGGGGTCAATGCTGACCCGGGTCAGGCCGAACAGAAGGTTGGCCTGTTCTGATATTTCCTTGGAAATCTCCGTAGCGAAAAATCCGCCGATAAACCCTTCCTGCCCCGACTGAATTCCCCCGAACAGGAGCTGAAGGATGTCACTTTTGGGCAGGTAGGGTTCCGAGGAAAATTGAGTGTGGAGATAGGCCGTTCGGCCGGAAATCTGCACCCGCACGGTATAGTTTTTGATGGAGGTTTCGAGCAGGACGTTGATGACGGGATCGATCTGGATCGGATTGTTGAAGTCGGCCACCGCATTCACGATTTCGTACTTGACCTCATTAAAATCGACAATGCCGCCCTCCTGAATGACAATGCGGCCGAAGATAGTCGGATTATCCATCGTTCCCGATATCTGGAGGTTCCCTCCGCCCCTTGCCGTAATCAGGTTGTTTCGAACTTCCAGAGAATCCGGCGAGGTTACCTTGATATTCATATTTATCTTCGGAAGCCTCTTCGCCGTTCGGATCATCTTCTTCTTCAGCAGAGAATTCAGCACCTCCTGGGAAAAATTGAACGGTCTCGTATAGAGGGCCCTTGTAACCTGGATATCTCCAATCAGCTGGCTCTGCCCTTCGATCGTGAGAAGGCGAAGATCGAGATCCGTGGTTCCCTCCAGTCCGCTCACAAAGTGGATGGGGACACGAGCTCCCTTCATATGAATATTCACCGTTTCCGGGGCCAGAGTCGGGCCGGTAATCAGGTATCCGTCCAGAGAAATGGTTCCCTGTTCCATCTCCGCCGTGGCGCGGGTCAGGGTGACCTTCCTTCCCGAAAGGTCGAGAGCTACATCGACGTGGCGGGCATGAAGATTGAATGGAGGGTAACGAAAATGGCGGCCGGACATTTCGGCACTTCCCTCCGCCATGAGGGAACCCTTCCTCCACGTGAAGGTAAGGTTTATGAATCCTTCTCCCAGGAAGGAGGACTCGGGCAGAAGGATCTGGATCAGATCGTCTCCGAAGTACCCGGTGACGTTGGCTTCCAGTGACAGCTCAGGTTCGATACGGATCGTTCCACCAATTCCCAGAAGACCGTAAGGGTGGTCCAGCGGAACCTGTTCGATTGTAAATTCGCCCCCTTCCATGCGAAATCGTAACCCTTCCGGGAGGGTGAAGGTCTGATCATGATAGGTAAAGCCGAAGGGTTGAATTTCCGCCGAGCCCTTTCCCTCGCTCAGTGTTTCGGTATTCAGGGTCAGGTCAAACCGGGCTTCCAGTGCCTTGAGGGGTTGAAAGGGCGTAATTTTGGACAAAAAATCAGGGGAGAGTCCGGACAGGGTTCCCGAAAGATCGATATCGGGGAGACGGGAAATGTCCGCGTTTCCCGAGAGCCCGCCACCATTGGCCAGTGTGAGGTCATAGGTACCCCGGCCTTCGGTAAGCAAGACTTTGTACGCCGCAGGCAGTACGTGCGGCATGTCACCATCGATCGTTCCTCCTCCGGCAAGGGTCATGATGTCATTTTCAAGAACCAGGGAGAGGGAAAAGGAAGTGGTAAACGGTGTGGACGGAAGATGGACCTGCTCTGCGGTCAGGGTTGTGGAAACCACGTCGCCCTGGAGCTGGACAATGCCCCTGGCCGAACCTTCCAGGAGAGTCATGCGGTCAATCTCCACGTCAAGCCTGTCATCCTGGTACCGGGCTTCTGCAGAAAGATTTTCCAGTTCCAGACCTTCAATCCTACCCTCACTCAGGTGTCCGGCATAGGACCAGGAATCACCGTCAACTTGCAGGACACCAATGGATGTTACGGCAAGATCAACGGGAGCGGGTACAGGAAACATCTCCGACATAAGAGACAGGCGGATTGGCGAAGCGTCAAAGGGGATAAATCCGTTTATTTGAAGGGATCCCCCTCCCAATTCGAACTGCTCGCTTATGATTTTCAGCCCCGACTCCGAAATCCTCAGGCGAACGGATCCTGATCCCAGCTCAAAGGGAGGGTAAGAAACATCGGATACATGACCTTCGAAATTCAGGACCGGGTCATCCCACGTTCCTTCCAGGAGAATCTTGCCCTGCAGGGAACCGGCAAGAGGGATGGGCTCCCCGAGGTGAGGGCCGATCATGGCCAGGATCGTCTCGATTCTCACGGTTTTCAGGTTCCCCGATGCCCGTATCGGTTCAGATCCTGATAGCGGGAAGGCTCCATCCAGGACAATCCATCCCATGCGGGTTTGAAGACGCATTTGTCCGTGTAATCTGGAAAATCCTTCCAGGGTGCCTGCAAACTGCAGGGAGGAGGTCTCGTCCCCGATTCGAATCTTTCCCTCCCCCGAATCGACCTCTGTACCGGTCCAACGGTAATCAAGGGTGGCCGGTGCGGCCTGTCGAGCCACAACCTCGGGCAGGTTGAAGAGGGTGAATACACGCTGAACCGACATCGAACCGGCCTGGACTACCATATGTCCCTGTACGGGATCCCCCAGATCATAGATGAGGTGAAAATCGGCTTCACGGACCGAAGCCTTGATGTCCAGGATTTTAGTCCCTCGTTCCTTGTGAATGGAACACTCGCTTCGAACGGGCCCCATGCTGTGTCCGTTAAAGAAGATATCTTCGGACCGGATGGTTGCCGTGATATCGAAAACGTCTGTCTGAGCTGTCAGTTTTCCGTGAATGTTTGTTTCGCCCTGGAGAGGAACCCCCAGACGGAAGTGATCCGCATAGGTTCCGATCTCCCCGGTGGCCTGAAATGAAAGATTGATTTTTCCGGTCTTCGTGTTGAGTGTGGCCTGTCCCAGAAGGTTTGCGTTTTTCGTGTGGATATGAAGATCCCGAACGTAGAGGAGATGTTCATCTCCTTTCATATCGCAGGCGACCGATGCAGTAAGGGGACCGTAATCCTCAACGGACCATTCCACCGCGCGGACATCCAGTTTTCCGTTTACCAGGGAGACTCCAAATGCGTCGATCTCCAGAGGAACCTTCTTCTCGTTGAACTGTACGTACGAATTCAGGAGGGTGACCCGCTGAAGGTGGGCAAACCGGGGAAGCTTCAGCCCTACCGGTTTTGATTCCTCCCCCGTAACGATATGGAGCCTCATCTGATCGACGGTGGCTCTGAGATTCCATGGGTTCAGGCCAGTTGAGATTCGAATGGACTTCACCGTACCCAGGTCCGTGATCTGGACATCGGTCAGGGATAGACGGGGCGGTACCAGGGTCAGTCGAAAGGAGGTCCAGGAGATATTCACGCCCAGTGCATGCTGAAGGAAGCCCATGAACGTGTTCGAAAGCCAGTGCTGCACGGGAGGGGTGTGAAAGAGGCCGACCAGGAGTGCAAGAAGAAGAAAGGGAGCCAGAATGAGCTTGGTTCGCCGTCTCATCGTACGAAAAGGACCACGAGGTCCCTGAGGTTGATTCCGGTGATTGCGGGGGCAAGGATCGTCCCCCTGCTTTTCCAGAGGGGATAAGTGTCACCGGAGGCAATGGCCTCAAGAAGTACATTTCGGTCTGACCCAAGATCATCCCTGCTGAGGATGACACCGCCCGATGGGGCAGTTCCATCCTGACCGTCCGTTGCTGCCGCCATCAGGGTCCAGGCACGATCGGGAAATTCACCTAAGGCCCGGGCTGACCAGACTGCAGCCAGATGGGTGCATCGTCCTCCCCGCCCCCGGGGATCGTGGAGGGAAGGGGGGAACTCACCGCCGGCCAGGATGATCTGGCCGGGCCCGGCCTGCAAAAACGCGGTAATGAGGGTGTCTACAGCTTCTTCTGCCGGCATGTCCCGGTTGTCCACTACAATGGCCGGATGCCACTTTTCATTGGTAAGACGGGAAGCAAAGGCCCGGAGAAAAGTGGAATTATCCGCAAGAATCCGGACCTCCCGGCTTCGAAGGTGTGCACTGGCCGGCTTGGGGGTTTCCGGAAGGGTCTTGTTCCGAATGAGAACTTCCAGCTTGGTATGAAATTCCCATTCCTTAAGGGTCTCCAGGACTCTTTCCGCCTCATCCAGGGTCGATGGATCCTCCACCGTCGGTCCCGAAGCCACAAGGTCGGGGCGATTTCCCGGCACATCAGAACAGATCAGAGTCGTGCAGGATCTTTCCGCTGCCCGAGAAAGCCTGCCGCCCTTGATGGCCGAGGTATGCTTTCGCAGGCAGTTGGCTTCTTCGATGGAAAGGGGGCTTTGAATCAGCCGGGCATGGAGAGAGGTCAGAAGGGGTTCCGATATCCACGGAGAAAGGGGCATCTCCACCATGCTGGATCCGCCGCCTGATACCAGAAAGAGCAGGTCCCGTGTCGATCCGGTCACCAGGTTGAGTAACTCCCGGCCGCTTCGGTAGCTGTTTTCCCCGGGTACGGGATGATCGCCCTCGTGAAGAAGTCCGGGAAGGTCGGCAGGGTCCAGATAGCGCCGGGAAGTGAAGAGATGAATGTCCGATTCCGGCATGACCTCCCAGACGCCCTGTGCCATGTTCTGGGCCGATTTTCCCAGAGACAGGACCAGGGGGGGGGATGGCAGGCGATTTTCCGTCAGGTACTCTTTGACCAGCCGGCTACTGCGACAGTCTTCCACAGCCTTCATGAAGCTTTGGGTGAGAAATGGGATCAACTCTCACCCCAGGAAAGTTTTTTTCGCAGCACGTCGGAGTAGTTATGGTGCTCCGGAGTGAGCAGGGTGAGAAATTCATTGGAGAGCCTGACGGAAATGGAAGAACCGCTGAGAAAGGGAAAACCCACCTGCCCGTCCAGGGTGAGGTAGACCTCTTCCCTTTCTGTCAGGAGCCGAACAGTTACGGGTCGGTCCATCGGGAGAACCACCGGTCTCTGCGTGAGCGTATGCGGGCAGATCGGAGTCATGATTGTCGCGGGGAGCGTCGGTTCAACGATGGGTCCTCCGGCGGCAAGGTTATACGCAGTGGAGCCGGTCGGGGTGGATAATATCAGCCCGTCGGCTCGAAGATTGGTGAAAAATGTGCCGTCCACGTCGATCGTCAGGTCGATAATCCGGGCCAGGGCGCTCTTTGTGATGACCGCATCGTTGAGAATGTGGTGGGTCTCATCCTCCTGTCCTTCGATACGAAGAGTAACTGCCAGTTTGTGCCGGACTTCACGGTGGTATACCCCATTCAGCACTGTATCCAGGGAGTTCAACAGGGTGTCGGAAGAGAATTCTGTCAGAAAGCCAAGACGACCCATGTTGATGCCCATAATGGGTACAGGGCTGGGTATGTGGCGGGTGGCGTAAAGTAACGTACCATCGCCGCCCAGTACGATAACCAGATCACTGTTGATCGCCAGATCCGCCATCGGAAACCGCTCGACTCCCGGGGGCGGTGTCGTTACCGATCTTTGGTCGATCAGAACCCTTCTGCCTCGCTCGGCAAGGTGACCTGCAAGGTTCTCAGCCGTCCGTATGGCTTTGGGATCACTGTACTTTGCAATAATACCTACGACCCTGAACGGATCCATGGGTCTATTGTACACCAGCCCTGACCTGTATGATCCGGATTGGCCGCAGTTTCCAGAGCCTTGAGATGGGGTCGGGCCGGGAGTATACTCGGGGGGTTACCAGCCAGCCCGGGAGGCCTGTATGATCCTTGCTGAATTTTCCATGACACCGCTGGACAAAGGTGAAAGCGTGAGTACCTACGTAGCCCGATCCCTCGATATTATCGATCGTTCCGGGTTGCCCTACCGCCTTGGTCCCATGGGAACCTGTGTGGAGGGGTCCTGGGACGAAGTGTTCGGGGTTATCCGAGACTGTTTCAATCGAATGCAGGAAGACTGTGGAAGAATCTCCATTTCCATGAAAGTGGACTTTCGAAAGGGAAAGAGCGGACGGCTGGACAGCAAGATCAAGACCGTTGAATCAAAGGTGGGCCGTTCATTAAAGACATAAGGTTACAAAGACCGATCCTGGAGGAGGAGTACCATGCTGGACATTCTTCAAACCCACATGAAAGAGGCCATGAAGGCCAGAGAGGCCGAGAGGCTGTCCACGATCCGCATGCTGATTGCCGCCCTGAAGAATGAGCGGATTGCAAAGATGGCGGATCTCGATGAAGATGAAATCGTTGCCGTTCTGTCCCGTGAACTCAAGAGACGATACGAGGCTTCCGAACAGTTTCGCAAGGGAGGCAGGGTCGATATGGCGGAGAAGGAAGAGCGGGAAGCAGAAATCATCAAAAGATATTTGCCCCAACCCCTGACCGACGGGGAACTGAAAGAGATCGTTCAACTTGCCATTGTGGAAACAAAGGCCGAATCAATGAAGGAAATGGGAAAGGTGATGAAGGAAGTCATGGGGAAGGTGAAGGGCAGAGCGGATGGGAAGCGGGTTCAGGAGGCTGTCCGTACTCTTCTGGGCGGATAATTCCCCGGGATCTATTTCGAAACTGCCTCCTGGAGGGCCTTCACCAGGGTCTCCAGGTCGATGTCGTACCTGCGGGCATTTTCTTCTATCGTTCCCCAGACCGGTTCTCCGCACACGATGCACGGAAGGCCGTGGTCCATGAATACGGGAACGGTGGCCGGAAATTGGCTGACCACTTCTTCGACAAGCATATCGGCGCGAATTTCATTCTGATGCATAGGAACCCCTCCGGAAACAGGTAGACTGAGGCATTGTTGTCCAGAGAATCAAACGAGCGAACCGGTGACTTTTATTTCCATGCGTCCCTCTGATACAATCGAGCCGCGATGCGCGACGCCCTGAAGGATTACTTTCTCTCTGGAGCATGGAAGGAGTTCGTTCGAGATGTTTCGAATTTCCTGGACTCCAACCTCTGCTATCTGGTCATGGATTATCGCGAGAACCTCTGGTCCACCGACAATACGAATCCGATCTGCATGGCAACGCAGAGTTCAACCAAGGGCCGGCGGTTGTGCCGGGACGACCGGGAAGCCATCCACCGGCTGTGCTTTGAGCGGGGAAATACAACCTTCAGCGTGTGTCACATGAACTTTACCCGCTTCAATATCCCCATACAGATCTCTGATGGTTCAACTATTTCCTTCGGCATGTGCGGCCTCCGATGCCATCGAAGCCTTCCCGCGACCGTTCTGGATCACGGCGAGGCCCTTGGCTGGAAACGGGAAGAGCTGATCCGCCTTTACGAGACAAATCCGATGATTCCACCGGAGAAGCTTCGTGAATTCTGCAGGATCCTCAACCACCTCTTTTCCAGTATCACCGAACTGGTTCAGCTGAAAGAAGGGTTGAAGCAACTGCTTGACGGAGACAAAGCCTCTGGGGTAGCCTAGACCTGCCAAAGTATCTTCTGGAATACCGTGCGCCCGTAGCTCAATTGGATAGAGCATTTGACTTCGGATCAAAGGGTTAGGGGTTCAAGTCCTCTCGGGCGCGCACTTATTTTTCAGATACTTAGGTAAATCCACTCAATCCAAAAATCCCCTGACTGTATAGTTATTGTATACTTGGCCTAGGCGGGCAATTGACAATCTTTTAATGTAGGAGCTAATATGCAAAAAAGATCTCTTAGGGAGGTATGTATGTCAAAGTGGATTATTGGCTTGCTAGGTATACTACTAACCATTAGTTGTGCTTCTACTGATATTTCTTCCATCAAGAATCCAGAGATAAAATCGAAAAAATATTCAAAAATTATTATTTTTTGTCCTTTTAGTGATATAGAATCAAGGCGTGCTTCGGAATCTGTTTTTATTGAACAGCTTGCATATAGCCAAGTAAAAGGTGTTTCCTCTATGGTGATCCTTCCACCACTTCGTGAATATTCTGTCGATGAAGTGGAACAACGAATTAAGGAAACTAAAGCTGATGGGATTTTGATGCTAAATTTAATTGATTCATTTAGCGAAGAGCGATTTGTTGAACCAACATCTACGACAACTCTCGTTCGAGGTAAGTCAGTTACCTTTAAAACCACCCAGACAGGTGGGTATTATATCTCTCTTCCAAGACTGAAATATGAAATCAAGCTATTGGATGCAGATACACGAGATGTGGCATGGATGGCTACTTCATTAACTGAGGGCAGTAGACATGCCAGTTTAGAAACTATGATGAGATCACTTGCAAAAGAAGCTGTTAGTTTGATGAAATCGGATAGGGTTATCTAGATCCAGGACTTGCGATATTTCGGGATAAAATCTCTAAAATAATCTCGGCAGCACCTTTTGAACGTCTTATTGGATATTCATAGGGAGTAAGCTTGTAATGCTCTCTTATGTGGTTATTGACAATTCTGGAATAGTCCAAGATGCAATCAATATCAGATTGTTTAAACCCATCAGATCCAGGAGGATGAAGAAAGAAATCGTATTCATAATGGGCAATAATTTGATTTCTAAGATCTCTAAAAGATGTCATTAGATTTTTGGCAACATTATATGTATTATTTATCTCAGGATCCATGCTGATTATCTTTTTATATGACTCAAAAGTAATGTGCTTGTAGTTCCCTATTTGAGGTGGGTCATATATCTTACATAAGCTTAAAACTAAATCACAAAAAAGACTCACTTTGACAACGTTGAAAAAATTGTAGGTCAATATTTTTGCTATATCTGGGTGACAGTCCTTAGTGGGATAAAGTTGACAGAAGATGCGCCATACGTCATATGAATGTGAGATCGGTTTTGCTAGATATTCCAAGTTTATTAACTCATTCATTATGGTATTTCTCGCTGATATGTCTAGGCGAAGTAGGACTTTTGCTGTCCAATATCTCAACCGCATTTCTCTTGTGACTCGGAGCAAGATGGGCGTAGCGGAGGGTCATGGTCACGTCCTTATGGCCCAGGAGCTCTTTCACAGTTGTAAGATCCACTCCTTTCATGACCAGCATGCTGGCAAAGGTATGTCGGAGGTCGTGAAAGCGGAAGTCTTTAATCCCAGATCGCCGTAATGCCCCTCTAAACGCATTTTTAACGTCGGTGAAGGGTTTGCCCGTTGCGGGATTGAAAAACACGTATGGGACATCCAGACGACGTCTGGTGCGTACTTCTTTAAGGGTATACAGAAGGGTTTGGTTGATGGGGATTTCTTTTCTCTGGGAATTCTTTGTCTGGTCCTGATCGAGAAGAATTAATCGATTCTGGAGATCAACATTATCCCACCGCAGATTTAGAATCTCTCCTCTCCTCATCCCGGTATTCAAAGCCGTAATCACAATTGGACGCAGATGAGGATCACACTGATCGATAAGCTTCTGGCATTCTTCCTGTGAGAGATAGCGTAAGCGTCGATTATTCTCCTGAAGGGTCTTTACTTTTCGGACCTGTTTTAAGTATTCTTCCTCGACCATATGCCAGTCCACCGCCTTGGTAAACATATGGGCCAGGGTTCGGTAGTGCCGATTGACAGTGGCAGGCCTTTTTCCCTGGTTCAGCATCTGGGTTTGATATTTTTCCAGCAGGAGAGGACCGATCTTCCGAAGCGGGAAGTCCCCGAACTGCTGGTTGAGCTTCATCACTATCGCCCTTTTACTGGTGAAGCTTTTCTGCCGCTGGGCCCATTTCAGGTATTCAGGAACAAGATCAGAAAATTTATGATTTCCGACTTTTAGAATTTCTGGGTGCCTTCCTTCGAGCATCTGCTGTTTGCGTTTGGTGAGCAGGATCTCGGCATCCCGATACCGGTAGCTGTTCGAGGACTCATAACGGATCTTTCCATCCGGTCCTCCATAACGGATCCAGTAAACATTGCCTCTCTTATAAATTCCTCTTGCCATGATTCTCCTCCTTTTGTTCAAGGCAGTCCATCAGCCTTGATAACGTAGGGCTTGGAGTCCGCAGCCCCTTTTCAAGCATATGAATGTAATTTCGTTGTACTCCAAGGAGAGCGGCGAATTCCAGCTGGGTCAGGCCAAGATGTTTTCTGTACATGATAATCCGTTCCGGTGTCCAGGGATCCATACCCTTATTATAGTCTAACAGTGTTAGAATGTCAAGGCCGGAGTGAGGTATACAATTTGGTATACAGTGTTTTCTAACTTCTTTATTTAGAGGGCAATTAGAACTGATCATCGGATTATAAATCAAAGGGTTACTCCTCGTTGGATGTAGATTTGGATTTTATCCAGCCATCTATCTCACAGCGACGAAATCGTAAAAATTTACCAATTTTGCAATGAGGAATCTCATTGAGTGAGACAAATTTGTAAATCCATGTTTCCTTTACTTTTAAATAAGCAGACAATTCCTTTACCGTCATCAGTTCTTCATTGCACTGAGGACGGAGATCGGAAAATTTTTGGGCAAGTCGATCCACAATAGATTCGACTAACCGGTCGAAATCTTCCGTGTCAAGCTTTACATTTAAGTCCATATCGAGATGTCCAATTATTACCCCCTCCCTTGGCCCTATATAGAAAAGTGTCCAAAAAGTGAGATGAGATTGACTTGATTTCAAAGCTTTCCTGAGATGAATATAACGGGGAAAGTCTGCGATACAGAATCAATATGTGGGTTATATTCGTCACATTTTGGAGTAGGCTAAACAATTTCATCCCAGGACCTCCTCACAAATAGGGGCGTTCCATAACGTTCCCATCGCTTTGATTGTTTGAACTGATTGAAGCCTCCGCCCGCGCTTTTTAATCCGCCCTTTTTGACGGGATCCAAAAACCCATTTTTGATGAGAGCTCGAATTCCATTGGAGAAGGTTCCCGCTGAAAATCCAAATCGGCGGGCTTCCCCATAACTGAATGAAAAAACTACCCCGTACCGATCTGGATCTTCAAAAGGCAGTTTCACCTTGGCCACAAAATAGAGCCAGATCTTCGAAGCTGAAGGCGGGAGATCCTGAAAGGCGTTCGAGTTTAGGACTCTTAGTGGGATCTGGATAAATCCTCCCCTTATTTTAAATTTCCTGGAACGAGACATAAATCCTCCTTATGAAATGAAATGAGTGGCCTGGCCAAGATTCCCCCTGGACGGCGTACTTTGACCGCCAGTTTCTTGCGAAAATCCAGACTGACGTTCGACAGTTGAATTTCACAAGTTGCTCATAAAAGGGAAGTAAG